>JAPDIX010000050.1 GCA_029259345.1 Archaeoglobi archaeon | reverse complement strand
TGATGTCCCTCATTGTAACGTTATAGCCAGCCATTGCACACACTTCTGCAATTCCATGACCCATCAACCCAGCACCGAGAACTGCAACGGTTTTTATTTTCTCTCTAACGTCCATAATATCACCTGTTAACCCATCACAAAATAGGCTATTAAATCTTTCCATTTTATTCGTTATTCTTTGAATAGAAAAGGTAAAAAAGTTCTAAATCTTTGAAAGGAAATTCTTTACGTTTTCCTCTACCTTAGAATAGTCATACGTGCACGTTACTACATTCCCAACCGGTGTACCCCTCAGCTTCAGAGGGTTGAATGAACTCCTTCCGCCGTAAACAACAAGAGTATCACAGTTATAAGTCTCCTCTCCTATTTTCACACCTTCAACTCTGTCCTTTCCGATCACGCTTATATCCCCATAGAGTTCGCTGAGTTCAACTTCATATCCAAGCCTGTAAAACTGAGACTCAGCAAGCTCTACGATTTTATCCTCTTTTGCCGCAATCAACACTTCGTTTCCAATCCTGTTGTTTTCGGAAATTAACCTCAATGCTGTCTCAAGAGTGTATATCCCAGCCACTCTCTTACCAAGCACGTTCAGTTTTGCTGGAGCTACATCTGTTGCTCCAGTACACAGAAGCACCCTCTTCGCTTCAAACCTCTTTAAACCGTTTCCAGAGTTAACTATAACGGGCTTTGATTTTATGACCGTCCCTATATCAACGGGGATATCTTTCTTAAGCTCTTCCACCTCTTCAATGTATTTCTCATATTTAGAGCTAAAATCGCTCAGTTTTGAGAAAACACTAATTTCTCCACCACTCTCTCTCATGTCAAAAATCAAGATCTTAAATCCCTTATCCATCAGAGTCTCCGCACATTTCAGTCCAGCATATCCTGCGCCAATCACCACGTAATCTACTGCTACCATACTAGTTCACTTCCAGTACAATCTTTTACAGTTTTATTACACTCTCTCTGCATTAAAACTATTATGTCTGCATGACATTTGTTACAATCCATCCCTGCTCTTGTAATGTGTTTTACAGCGTCAAAGCTTGGAAAGTCTCGTGCAACTTCCAGAATTTCCGCCTTGCTTACGAGGTTGCAGAGACATATAATCTCGCCATAATCTGGGTTTTGCTCCACTACTTTCTCTATTTCATCTTTGCTTAACTCTCTGATCCTCGTAAACTTGTATTTGATTGTATTCTCCTTCTTCTTTAACTCAAGCCCGCTCGCGGCGAGCATTCTCACAACTCTCCTTGCTATTGCTGGTGCAGCTGTCAGACCAGGACTTTGAATTCCTGCAACATTTATAAAATTCCTTATTGGTTGATTGATAACGAAGTCATTACCAGCAATAGACCTAACTCCCGCGTAGTAGGCTATTACATCCTTAGGCAGCTTTTTGAACAATCTTCCGAACTTCCTTTTTAAACCTTCAATCTCTTCCCTTGTCACACTCGTATCCTCCTTGCTCTCCACATCAACCAGATTTGGTCCCCATATCACCTTTCCATCTATGCTGACCAATGCTCCGCCACCTTTTGTTCTCTTGTCTGGCTTTAACGGTATCGCAGCAATCAGATGGTTTGAGAACCCTTTTTCATTGAAGACTATGTGCGATCCCTTTCCCGGTGTTATTTTGAGTTCGTAGCCAACCATCTTTGCCACATCATCAGCGTAAACTCCAGCACAGTTCAAGACATATTTTGCTTCAAATTCCCCATCTGAAGTTTTTAGCACAAAGCTGTTGGGCTTTCTCGAAATGTCCTCAACCTTGCTGTTGAACTTGAACTCAACACCATTTTCCTTTGCAAACCTATAAGCCGCGTAGGTCATTTCAACAGGATTAACAACACCTGCTGAAGGGAAAAGCAAACCCCCTTTTACGTTTTCCCTTAAATTTGGCTCCATTTCAAGTATTTCTTTCTTTTCTATCCTTTTCACCTCTACATATCTTGAGAAATACGCTTTCAGAACTGGCAGTAAAATCTTGGTAATCCTGTTAGTTGCCACAAGCAACAGACCGACTCTTTTGAAGGAGAATCCGAGTTCTTCACTTTCCTCGTCCATTATTGCATTTCCTTCGAGGCAGAGTTTCCCTTTTAAAGAGTTGAACGGTAGCTGGAAAGCATGAATAACTCCAGAACATCCTTTAGTCTGCTCAAGCCCCATTGCAGCTTTCCTTTCAAACACGATAACCTTCAGATTGTACTTCGACAGTTCTTTCGCGACAAAACATCCTGTAACGCCAGCACCTACAATAGCCACGTCATACACACAACTCCTAATACACTTAAAAATAAAAATTTATGGATAGCTAAATGCCCCTTTTTTGATAGAATAATGCCAGCCGAAATGTGTGGTCTCCTAAGAAGTTAAAAACCCTGGTGCTGTAAGGCAGTTATGCAGAGAAGGGTAACTGACTCGGATATTAAGGAGAGGCTCGATAGAATAGCTTTCAAGATTGCCGTGATGAGTGGCAAGGGAGGGGTTGGAAAATCAACAGCAACAGCGCTTCTTGCTGTGCACTATGCAAGACATGGGAAAAAGGTTGGAATACTCGACGCTGATTTTTTAGGCCCCAGCATTCCGTATTTATTCGGCATACAGAATGCCAGACTTTCAGTAAGTGATGAGGGGCTTGAACCCGTTCTAACTCAAAAATACGGGATAAGGGTTATGTCAATACAGTTTCTTCTACCCAAAACAGAGACACCTGTGATATGGAGGGGGCCTTTAATTGCCGGGATGCTGAGAGAGTTTCTCGGCAGGGTTGCGTGGGGAGAACTTGACTACCTGCTGATTGACTTGCCTCCGGGAACAGGAGATGCTCCCCTCACAATAATGCAGGATGCGAAGCTAAATGGAGCTCTTATTGTTTCAACACCGCAGGAACTAACAGCAGCGGTTGTGGAGAAGGCGATAAATATGGCTGAAGAAACCAAAACCGCTGTTCTCGGTCTGGTAGAGAACATGAGCTACTTCGAGTGTCCAAATTGTGGCCACAAGAGCTACATATTCGGAAAGGGAAAGGCTTCAGAACTTGCCAGAAAGTACAAAATAGAGTACATTGCTGAAATACCCATCGAAACTGAGCTAATCAAGTTTTCAGATTTGGGCAGGCTGGAAGACTATGAAACCGACTGGTTTGAATACTTTCCGTATTGAAAAGATTATAAAAACAGGAATGCTCAAAAAGTTCTGATGAAAATCGTAGTGTCACTTGGTGGCTCAGTCTTTGGAGATGATTCGGGCAGAATTAAGGAGTTTGGCAGAGTTCTCGATACAATTTCGGAAAAAAATCAGCTATTTGTCGTTGTTGGTGGGGGAAAGCTTGCGAGGGAATATATAAGCAAGGCAAGGGAGCTTGGTGCGAGTGAAACTTTCTGCGACTATATTGGCATTGCTGCAACGAGAATGAATGCCATGTTGCTGATCTCTGCGATGAAAAATGCTGCGAAGAGAGTACCAGTTGATTTTTTTGATGCTGAGGAGTTGGCCAAGCTTAACAAAGCTGTGGTTATGGGCGGAACGTTTCCAGGACATACAACAGACGCGACAGCAGCGTTGCTTGCAGAATTCATAAAAGCAGATTTGTTTGTGAATGCAACAAACATAGATGGGGTATATTCTGACGATCCGAAGAGAAACAGAAATGCCGTGAAATTTGAAAGACTGGATCCATCTCAGCTTGTAGAAATAGTGGCGAAGGGTTCGATGAGAGCTGGGGCAAATGTTGTCATTGACCTTTTAGCAGCAAAAATTATTGAAAGGAGCAAGATAAAAACCTACATAATACTCGGAGAGCCTGAGAATTTGTTGAAAGCCTTGCATGGGGAAGTAATTGGCACGGTCATCGAATGAGCTTCATGAGAGGGTATTTGAGCTCCTCATCCCACTCAAGAACCGCAGATACCCGGGAACCTCCGACTTCAACCACAACCCTTGCGTAAATCATGTCAGGCAAGAGAGAGGTGTATCCGAACGCAGAAACTTCTTTGAGCCTATCTCTATTAATCTTAACTTCCGCTTCGACCACGTATGGCTGAAGAAGTATGCAGCTCTCCATTGCCTTCTCAACTATTTCTGCGTTCTTTTCAGACACTGGCATGCCTACAAACTGATGAAATAAAGCTCCGAGCTTTATTCCTGCCTCGAAAGCAGCTTCTTCAATCTCCTTTCCCTCCATTTTTCTACCACCTCGCGGATTAATGGATAAGCAGTATATATCCCAGCAAGAAGGAGTATTGCATAGCACATTTCCACAAAGAAAATTGCCGACACCAAAACGATTGCTATAACGAACAAAGCCATCGCATCGTTAACTCTCGGATACACGATGTCGCAGATCATGAGACACGAGAGGAGAAAAGCTGTAAAGGCGAGAGTGTGATAATCCGAAGATATTCTAATGAGAGATGTTACAATGAGAGCAGCCACAAGCGTGGGAAGACCGTAAAAGTCGGAGAAATCTACCACATTGAACCTTGCAAGCCTCAGTATTGAGAAGGCAAGAAAGAGGGCTGCGAAAGGAAAGAGATTTGGATTGAATTTTACCATGAGTGTGGCAGGAAATACGCCAAAAGATATGGAGTCTGCTAGAGAATCGAGTTCTTTTCCGAACGGGCTTTTTTCAGTTTTTTTTGCTATGAAACCATCAATGCCATCGGCAAATGTTGAGAAATAGAACAAAGCAAAGGCTTCAATCCTCAGACCATAAAGAAGAAGGTACGTGATCGCGGAGAATCCAAAAAGGGCGTTGAGAACTGTCAACGAGTCGGCCAGGCTAACTTCCCTGAATACTCTCATCTTTCAATGCAACTGTTTCACCAGCTTTAACCTTTTCGCCAACCTTTCTGACAAATCTATACCCATCAGGGATTTCCAGAACAACCCTCGAACCGAAACGAATCATCCCGATTTTATCCCCCTTATTGACGATGTCTCCTTCTTTAACGTAGCTAACGATTCTCCTCGCAAAAATTCCTGCTATTTGCAGAACTCTATAAATTTCATCCTCCGATTTGATTAGTATCTCATTCGTCCTCACACCCTTCTTCCTGATAAACGCTGGAGGTGTGCTGCCCTCGATGTACTTTACAGATAAAACTCTACCACTCACCGGAGATCTGTTTACATGGCAGTCAAAAGGAGACATGAAGATTTCAAGTCTTCTACCCTCAATATAATCAATTTTACCGTCTGCTGGAGATATCACACCCTCTTCAATCTCTCTGTAAGGGTCGCGAAAGAAGTATGCAGTGAAAAGTGCCCCGATAATGAATAGAAGGGAAAGTGGCAGATACAGTAAGTAAGATAGTAAGGCAAGCAGAAGGCAGGCGATTATTATACCATATCCGCTCCTCTCTATCATCTTCCCCCTCCGAACATTTCATCCTTGAGTGAATAAATCAGTTCCGCAAGTTCGGGAAGTATTCTGAAAACAGCATAGGCGATCAGAATCAGGGTAAAGGTGGAAAGTATTTTTGCTATAACATGATGTGCTAAATAAAAGCTGTTCTCACCAAACCAAGAGTATCCGAAGGCTACAATAACGAATACATTTCTGAAAAGATTCAAAATATAGATCGCCGGGACTGAGATCAAGAATGCTTTTACCTTTCTAATTCTGTCTGCTTTTATCCCAAGTGTGGCACCGGTGAATAGGGCTATGCTCTCAATCGCGGTGCAGGCAAGAATTATTTTTACGCTCTTTGCATTTAGAATAACCTCGTCACCGTAACTCTGCATGCTGAAGCCTAAGGAGTTACCAAGCATTACTGTAAGAGCTACTGTGTTGTAGATTACCCACGTGTTTAGAGAACTAATAAAAGCAAAGGGAAAGTAAACGGCACATGCGAGGGCTGAGAAGGCCGTAACTTCAACAAACACTTCCGAGTTCTTTTTCAAGATTGAAACTGATAGGAGGATGAAGAAAATGAAAGCGAGAAAGAAAACAACGGTGTTGTAGTAGTCTGAAGATTCTATATAGTTTGGAATCTTTGTCAGGCATGCAATTGCAAATATTAGCCATGCAGTAAAACCAAGCCATCTCTTTTTCGTATGGACGTACGCAATCATCGGGAGCAGTGAAAGTGCAGCAATTGCTTCGGATATCATTGCGCCAAAAAGAATTTGGAGACTTTTAACTTTTTCACTAAGTTGTTTTTCCAACTTTACAGAAAATCCGAGTAGGAGGGTGATTCGGGGTAGAGTATCTCCCTAACAGCATCTACGAACTCAGAATATATGTGAGCATCGAGAGCGAAGTGGTTGTAACCATAATCTCCGAAACCAGACATTTCTGCCATGTATTTGGTGAGGAGAGCGAATGCAAACATGTTCGCATGCATCGCTCCATATGCATCGTTTGAACGCATGTAAAACGTTCCGTAAAGCTTCTCCTTAAATTTTGTAAACTGATAGCCCCTTAAACACGGTGGATCATCGCTCAAAAGATCCCAAGGTCTTGAGATACCGACGTAGCAATCCCTCCTGCATCTGTCTTCCTTAAGCTTTTTCATGACGGTGTAGAGCTGATCAACCCTTACATCGTCTTTTTCACAGTATCTAGCTCTCTCAGCGTAAGTGTATTCCTCTCCCTCCTTCAGTATGCTTTCTCTCACCTCTCCGTCAAGCTTTGCTGCATATATGATGTAGTTGTGAGCGTAATCCATCCCATACTTCTCCGTAAAGGGCGCCTTGTCATGCAACCTGTTCTCTTCCGGTTTTTTAACCTCCACGAAAAGTCTGTGGACAAACAGACTCTCCCCCTGCCCCTCAAATATGTCTCCCCACTCCGTTCTCTTCCTTTTTCCACTGGTGTAAATCACTTCAAGAGCAGAATGCCATGCTGAGGAGATGTAGTCCTCAACAAGGTGTGTTGCGAGGTTATGATGTCCAAAAAACTCTTTAAAGCTCCTTTCATAGCTCTTGGCCCTGTCAATATCTCTCGTGTAGATGTGCGGGACAGCAATGAGCATCGCAACACTCCCCACTTCAATCCCGCTCTTTCTCGAAATTTCTTCGAGGGAGTTCAAAAGAAAGTCAAAGTTGTGTTCGAAATAGTTCAAGCAATCGAGAGATCTGACGAAGGCAGTAAGGTGTAGCTTCCCATCAACAACGAGGAACGAAATTTCCGTAATCGCTGCGGGATTTCTGCACAGGTGGTCCTTAGGATACCAAATAGGAACAGAAACTCTTCTAGAGTGTGGAGACTTTCTCAACTTATCAGCAGCAACATCTGAACATTTCAAAAATCTCTCGCTGTATTTCTCCCCACAAACATCGTAGTCAAACTCATGGCCGAAATACTCTGCCTTCTCGATGACCACAAGTGATGGCTTGACTGAGAAAAAGTTGCCGAATCTTGACCGACACAATTCTCCTTCCTCCAGTACTTTCCCAATTAGCATTTCCTTTGCTTCTGCTGGAGAGCTTGCCAGTATCATTGGCTTTCATAGTGGGTTTACCGGTATAAAGAGACATCGGTTTCAATTAGCAAAAGTTTTATCTGCCATCATAAAGCGTAGTAGCATGGCTCGAAGGATGGAGAGAAAATCAGCAAGAATTCTTGCTTTCCTACTTGCGTTAATCATGCTCGGCTCCGTCTTTGCATACATGATGAAAGGTGGCTCAGCTGAGCATCGGCCAGTTAGCTATAGACTTGACGATTTCAGGAGTTATGTTAACTGGACTCCGGGTGGTGTTTATTACTTTAAGTATTTCAATTTCACACACCTTGCCCAACTTGAGTCCAATGACCCGATGAGAGAGTACATAAATTCAAATCTCCAAGATGTGCTTATCGGTGCCGTTTTCAGCAGGGCAGTTTTAGAGACGCCTTCGGGCATTTCAAATGTTCTTGTTGCAGATTACAGGACTGCTATCTCACTATACTTTGTTGACGCCAACATGGGTAAGATTTACTTCGCAAAAGAAGATGAGGTGAGGTATGGAAACTTCACCCTACAGGTTAGAAGGGGAGGTATTGCTCTTGTTAACCAAACTTCACCGATAATAGTAGGCTACAAGCCACTTGTTGAGAAAGCAATTGATGTTATTGAGGGTAAGAGCGTTTCAGCAGGGAATGAAACATACCAATACCTCTCCCGTATAAACGGAAGCTTTGCCTATGCATTTTTCACGTACGGTGATCTTGTGAGAGCTTCATTTAAGTCGGGCAATGAGAGTGTTGCGGATTTCTTCTTTGAGGGTTACAGGTATAACTTCGTCAACACCAGCTACGAAAAAATATGGGCAATGCACTTCATTGGCAACTACTTCTTCGGTGGGATGAACGAGAGCGAGAAGAATTTTGAGTACTACAAGGTCAAAAATTTCGACGATGGGCTTAGCATAGCGGTAATGGAGGATAAGAACTTTACAAAGGTTGTGAATGCACAGCCGAACATACTGTCATGGCATATATCCTTTAACACAACACAAAATGAAGGTTAGTAAGGGTAAAACCGTCCTTGCGAGAGGAGACGTAAAGATTGAGGGAGAAGCAGAGGTTCTTGGGGCTGAGTTAGATAACTTCGTCTCCGATAAATACATTCCGATTTACTGTAAAAAAGACTGCGAGATTGAAGTAAAAGGGGATTACATAGTTGTTGATGGCAGAACCATTCCGGAAAGCTGGGAAAAGCTGGTTGAGGCTGACTGGGATTCCATTTTCATTTTTGGCACCACAGATAGTGGAAAGAGCACGTTAGCAACATATCTGGCGAACAAATCGGATGGGGGTTATGTCCTCGATCTGGATATAGGACAGTCGGACATAGCTCATCCCGGTGCAATGGGATACGGTTTTGTAAATGGTTGCGTATCACTTTCGCAGGCAGAGATGATAAACGGCTTTTTTACCGGGGTAATTTCTCCGATGGGCAGAGAGGCTAAATGTCTGAGAGGGGTTTCAAGGCTCTGGAAAGAGCTTGAGAAGAAGAAAGGGAGGAACATAGTTGACACAACGGGATGGATAAGGGGGGCAAGGGCAAAAGATTACAAACTCGCGAAGCTGGAGATTATACAACCCGATGTAATTGCATCTTTCCATCCAACCCCGAACTTTCTGAAGGACTGGAAAGTTTTTGAGGTTGAAAAGGGATACGTGGTGGAGAGAAGCAGAGAGGAGAGATCAAGAATAAGAGCTTTGAGATATGCCAAAGAACTCAAGGGTGCTGAGGAAGTAAAGGTTGATGCGGCAAAGGTCGTGAACACAAACTTTTTTGAGGGAGAGGAGATACCCAAGGAGTTCATGGAAGACATTCTTGGATGTAGAATAATTTCAGTCAGGAAGGGTGACGATTTTTTGACAATTCTTTCAGAAAAACGTAAGGATGTTGAAATTAGCATAATAGGAGCCCTTAGAGAGCTTTATGATGTAGAGGATGTTTACATTCTCAGTTACGAGGACTTAAAGGGACTGGTTGTGGGGCTATATTCCGGAAGAAGGTATCTCGGTATGGGTTTGTTGGAGGAAATTAGCGATAAAGAGATAACACTCAAGACGAGGCACAGAAGCTTCGACAGAGTTGAATTTGGAGAGTTCAGACTTTTCCAAGGTAAGGAATATATAGTCAGAATTCCTTGAGTTTTTATGGGTGTTCTGAGTATCGGGACAAACAAGAGAGTGGAAATCGTAGATATAACTGATCTCGTAGAAAAGAATCTTGAAAATGAGGGTAATCTCGCTTTAATCTATTCTCCTCACACAACCACAGCTGTCATAATCAACGAAGCCGAGTCCGGTCTGCTCGAAGACATACTGCACCTGATGGAAAAGCTCGTCCCATACGGAAAGGGATACAGTCACGACAGAATAGACAGCAATGCTGACGCACATCTCAGAGCCAGTATTCTCGGAAATTCTGTTGTTGTGCCTGTTGAGAACGGAAAGCTGATGCTCGGAACTTGGCAGAGAATTCTCTTCATCGAGTTTGATGGTCCAAGGACGAGAAGAGTAATTGTGAAGGCGGTATGAAGGATAAACAGGATTACTATTACTGGAAAGCCAAGAAAGAAGGATACAGGAGCAGGGCAGCTTACAAACTTTTGCAAATGAACAGAACTTTCAAGTTGATCCGAGAAGGAGATTTGGTTTTAGACCTTGGCGCAACGCCGGGAGGGTGGAGTCAGGTTGCTGTGGAACTCGGAGCGAAAGTTGTGGCTGTTGACTTGAATCCCATGCCCCCCATAGATGGAGTGACTTTCATAAAGGGCGATATAATGGCTGCGGAAACCCTTGAAAGAATAAAGGAAATATCTGAAAGCTACGATGTCGTTATGAGTGACGCATCACCAAAAATAAGCGGAAAATGGACGATAGACCATCTTCGTTCGGTAGATTTGGCAAGGGCAAGTTTCAACATCGCCAGAGAGGTGCTCAAGCCGGGCGGAAATTTTGTGGTAAAGGTTTTTCAGGGAGAGGAGATACAGAAACTTTTTGCCGAATTAAAGCTCCACTTCCGATTTAAGAAGTTTCACAGTCCCAAAGCTTCGAGAAAAAGAAGTGCAGAAGTTTACTTCGTTGGAAAAAGATTCAGGAAAATCTGAGCAGCAGTTCCCAATCTTCATCAATCTTTTGTTCAAGCTCTCTTATTTCCTCATCACTCAGGTGAGAGAATCTCCCCTGCTTCAGGTAATCTTCAAGTGGAATTCTGTTTTCCTTCGAAGCGTACTTCTCTCCTGCCTTTGAGAGCTTTAACTTTCCATCATACTCCCACAGAATCCATGCGCCGCTCATAACAGCCTTCCTTGCCACATCAACCGTCTTTTCACTCGGGAACTTCCATCCGGGTGGACATGGGGTATGGACATGAATGAACCTGAACCCCTTCATCACCCCCGCCTTTCTGAACTTCCTCCTGAGATCTCTGATGTAACCAACGCTTGCCGTTGCAACATAATCTGCTTTGTGAGCGAGCATGATGAGTGCAAGATTTCTCCTTTCTTCAGTCTTTCCCGCTGGAGATGTTGTTGTTCTTGCCTTCCAGAATGTACTCAGGCTCGCCTGAGTGCCGGTGTTCATGTAGGCCTCATTATCAACAACAATCGTAATTAAATCATCCTTCCTTGCAGCAGATGCGCTTAAAGCTGCAAACCCTATATCTGCCGCACCATCCCCCATCCACGCAACAACGTTAGCTTTAACTCCAATCCTTTTGTAAGCTTCACTCAGTCCAGCAGCGACTGAGTGTGTTGATGGGAAAGGCACGTGAACTACCGGACCATTCATGGCGGATTTTGGATGTAAGCCCGCTATAACTGTCGAGCAGCCTGCAGGAATGACAAGAACAGGCTTACTTATTTCGTCAAGACACCTCATCGCCATTGAAATCGGACATCCCTGACAACTTGCGTTTCCCGGCAGAATCATATCAACCACTCCACCTTTTCAATCTTCCCATCAACAAATTTCCTGAAAAGGTTATAAAAGCGGTCAACATCAACATACAGTCCACCAAGACCTGCAACAACGTTTTTAACCTCCACACCACACGAAGAAGTTTCAATCCCCAATATACCCCTGAACCCGGTATTGGCTCTGTCAACAACAAGAATTTCGGACGGTAACTCCTTCACAGCTTTTTCCGGAAAAGGTCTTATAAACCTCAATCTGAGCATTCCTATCTTAACTCCCTCGTCCCTGAGCATGTCTATTGCATCCTTCGCATCTCCACACCATCCACCAGCCATAACAACGGCGTATTCAGCATCTTCAAGCCTGTATTTCTCCACCAATCCACCATAACTACCAAATTCACTATCAGTCCGCTCGATTACCTCTGCCGATTTCTCAAGATCAACAGCAAGATCATATCTTGCTCTCATCCTTGCATCGCCAAGTGTAACAGCATTTACAGCAACCTCCATGTCGGGCAGAATTCTGTAAGCCTGTTTCCTCTTCGGCAACCTAACATCCCTTACTTCAACGACCTCAGCCGTATGGCTCATGGTGAAGGCATCAATACCGACGGCAAATGGGATGTTGACTTCTTCACTAACAACAAAAGCCTGAAGGGTCATGTCAAAGGCCTCTTGAGCACTTTCAGCCATACCAATTATCCATCCCGCATCCCTTAGAGACATTATGTCCGTGTGATCTCCATGTATGTTCCAAGGAGCACCTATCGACCTCGTTGCCACGGCCATCACGGCAGGAAGCCTCGATCCTGCAATCCACCAGCACATCTCGAACATGTAAGCCAGACCATGACTTGAAGTTGCTGTGAACACTCTCGCCCCAGCCGTTGCTGCACCGTGTACAACCGCCATTGCCGAATACTCCGATTCGACCCTCACAAAGCTTGCATCAAGTTCACCGCTATCAACCATCTCTGCAAGCCTTTCCACGATGGGTGACTGCGGTGTGATCGGATATGCTGCGATAACATCGGGTTTTGCAATCCTGACAGCTTCAGCAATTGCCTCATTACTTGTGAGCAATTTCTTTATTCCGGAACTATTTCTATTGCCCTCTGTTCGCACACTTCTTTGCAAATTCCACACCCCTTGCAAAAGTTGTAATCTATCTCCACAGAATTCTCACCTACAGATATTACACCTTCAGGACAGTAGAGAACACAGTTCCTACATTTTGAACACAATTCAGCAATAACTGCTGGGCGGTAGTTTCTCCAGCTCCCTGTCTCTCCTGCTGAAGCGACAGTTTTCTTGGATATTATTGGGCTCAAGTCCATTTAACCACCTCATAGGCTTCCTTGGCAGCATTAAAGCTCTTCTCTGCTTTTGTGCCAAGCTCAGCATACATAGCCTCTTTCAGTGCTGAAAGTTCAATGTCCAAAGCCCTCGCCACTGCTCCACTCATCGGAGGGCTTAGTATAGCCCATCCAGCATTCACAAGACCATTTTTTTCTGCTATTTCTGTTGCATCAACATAATACACTTTTCCTGAGATTGAGGAGGGTTCGGGAGAGTTTAAAACAACAACATCGGCTTCAGAATCGACATTAATTTTTCTGTCGAAAATTACAAGGACATCCGGCTTCTTAACAGGTGTTCTTCTTCTTATCAGCCTGTCTGAAATGCGGATGTAGGTATTCACCATTGCTCCTCTCCTTTCAGGTCCAAACTGTGGCATTGCCTGACTGTAATATCCCTGGAGCATCGCAGCAGTGGCCAATATTCTTGCAGTTGTTACCCCACCCTGTCCTCCTCTGCAGTATATTGTAATTTCGATGAGCATATCTACTAGAAAATGAGAGGCTCAATAAAAAAATTATGGTTCTGCCTTCTCTGCTTTTGGTAGAGCTTTGTTTATTTCCTCCAAAAGTTCATCATCACTTTTTCCTTCGGGATCAATACCTAACTCTCTTGCTATCTTCTCCAGCTTTTTCCTCTTCTCATCCTGAGTATACTTGCCCTCTCTCAAATCCCTCTCAAACTGTCTCAGTTCCATTTCTGCCTCTCTTTGTGCCTTCTTGAACTCACCCATACTTTTACCGAGACTTCTTGCGACTTCTGGCAGCTTACTTGCTCCGAATAGCAGAAAGATTACCAACAGTATCAACAACCATTCCTGTCCGCCCGGTATCATCACTCTACCTAAGCTTACAGAAAATATAAGGTTTTGGTGTATGGATGTTTAGGCGACACTGCAAATGTAAAGTTGAAAAGGCAAATATTAAATGTTTTTTGTTAAAAAGGCGTTATGGACTTCGAGCTTACACAAGACCAGAAGGATATTAAAAACGCTGCCAAGGAGTTCGCCGTAAACGAGTTTACAAAGGAGAGGGCCGAGGAGTACGACAGAAATGAGGAATTCCCCTTCGATTTGTGGAAAAAGGCGTGTGAACTTGGTTTCATCGGTGTGCATTTCCCTGAGGAGTACGGCGGGGCGGGAATGGGTGTGCTTGAGAATATACTTATCGTAGAAGAGTTTTGCAGGGCTGACAGCACGATTGGAAGTGCCTTGCTCCTTTCAGACTTCTCTTCAGAGGTTGTAATGAGGTTCGGCAGTGAGGAGCAGAAAAAGGAAGTTCTGCCAAAGGTAGCTGGTGGTGAGGCGATTACTGCAGGCTGCTACACAGAGTCCGAAGCTGGCAGCGATTTGACAGCGATAAAAACGAAAGCTGAAAAGGATGGAAATGAGTGGGTTATTAACGGCTCAAAGACATTCATCACAAACGGTAATATCGCAGACTACTATATAGTCCTCGCCGTCACCGATCCGGATGCGCAGCCACGCTACAGGGGATTCTCAACTTTCCTCGTAAAGAAAGATACTCCTGGATTAAAGACCACTAAGATCGGAGGTAAGCTCGGCATAAGGGCTTCTCCAACTGCCGAAGTCGTTTTCAAAGATGTCAGAGTTGACGGGTCTGCAGTTATTGGAGAGCTTAACAGGGGTTTCTATCAGGTTCTGGAGTTCTTTGATGAGAGCAGAATTGAAATCGCTGCTCAGGCTTTGGGAATTGCTCAGGGTGCTTTTGACAGGATTGTAAATTATGTAAAGCAGAGAAAACAGTTCGGACATCCGATAGGAGCTTTTCAGGCTTTGCAGCACCGAATTGCTGACCTTAAAACGCAGCTTGAAGCAGCAAGATTGCTGATTTACAAGGCGGCATGGAACTATGACCAGGGCAGAATTGATCCTGGACTGACTTCTATGGCTAAATATTATGCCGGAAAACTTGCTGTAAAGATTTGCGATGAAGCTGTGCAGATGCATGGAGGTTACGGCTACATAGCCGAGTATGAGGTAGAGAGATTCTTCAGGGACGCTAAAATTACCGAAATTTACGAGGGGACAAAGGAAGTTCAGCTCAACACCATAGCGAGAGACATTCTGGGCAAGTTCAGATAGCTTTTTATATATTTTTCAGACTTTATTTGATGGTTAAAAAGGTAGTGCTCGTTATAGACAGAGATGATGACCTTGGACAGAAGGCCAATATTTCATCTCCTGTTATCGGCAGAGACAACATCTTGGCCGCTGCAATAAGACTCGGAACTTCTGATCCAGAAGATTCAGACGTGAATGCCCTTTTTGGTGCGATAAAGGTATATGACGAGCTTAAGAATGCCGGAGAAGATGTTGAAGTTGTTGCCATCTGCGGGGACAAGAATGTTGGAGTTCTATCAGACTCCAAAATTGCAGAGCAGCTCGATAAAGTCGTTATGAGGCTGAACCCATCAAGTGCTGTTGTTGTCACTGACGGCTCAGAGGACGAATTTGTCATGCCCATAATCTCATCCAGGGTCAAAATTGATTCTGTTCATAGAATAGTGGTGAAGCAAAGCAGGACAATTGAAAGCACATACTTTTTGATCAGAAGAATGCTCAACGATCCAAAAATTGCAAGAATGACACTCGCTCCACTTGGAATGATTTTTCTCGTCTATTCAATATTCCTTATTCTCCAGCACCCTGAGTGGGGAATAGGTGGAATTATACTCTTCTTAGGGGCGTATTTCTTGATCAAAGCCTACGGGTGGGAAAGGAATATTGAGGATTTCCTAAACTCAATCAGAACATCTCTTGTGGAAGGAAGGCTGTCCTTCATTTTCTACGTAACATCAGCCATACTTCTCATAATCAGTTTAGTAAACGGATTTAACGCTTCAGTTAATATTCCAAACCCATCTGAAGCCGTTGCGAGCTTTATTTTTTACAGCGTATGGTGGTTTGTTCTTTCAGGCATATTCTCCCTACTCGCAAGGGCAGCAGACGCGTACGCGGAGAACAGAAGGGTGTCAAAATACTTCACAATGATATTTCTGCTAATAGCCTTCGGACTGCTTGTTTGGGCTTCTGCATCATACGTTCTTACCCCTGAAGCTCCTGATGCTTTACAAAAGCTCGGAGGAGCGATATTGGGGGCGATACTTATAGCTGCTATCGGTGTTTTTACTCTGAGAAGGTTTTAATGATGCTTTGCAACCTCTTAAGTTTTTCTTTCCCTCTCTTAAGCTTGATGTTTGCGAATTCAACGACTTGTTTAAGATAATATTCTGTAACAAGCAGTTTCTTCGAATATGCAATTGGCAGTTCAGTTCTCTCAAAGGATGTAATTTCTACAACATGGTTCTTGAGCGATATAATCCCACTCCTCCTGAACCCAGCTTGATTGGCAGCATTCATAAATCTCTCCGCGTCCTCGACGGTTCTGCATGCAACATGGAGTATTGGAGGATATTGAATCAGCCAGCCCCACTGCTCACTCTTTAAGGCTGCATTGATCACAGCCTTGCATTCAACCACATCGTGCCATTTGCCGAGGAATTTTACTGCTTTTTTATCCCCCACTTCCGGGATATCTATAACTGCAATTCTCCCGCTGCAGCTTGAAAGTGTGACGTAGCCATCTAAGGAATTAACGATTTTAAGAAGCTCAAAAATGTCCTGATCAATCTCACCCCCTATTTTTCGCCTCCAAAAATCCATTCAACTTCTTTTTTCTGTATTCTTTCCACATCACTTTTTCGCCAGAGATGAAAGATATGCAAGATACGCATCAAGCTGTATTCTTTCATTGGCACCCTCTGTCAACCTGAAGTCCACCTCTCCCAGCTTATCTATTAGATAACCCTTCACCTTTTCATTGAGCGGTGATGAAATTATCTCTCTGAAAAGCTGGGAAACGATGTCTTCTCCGCTCATCCCATACTCAATCATTAGCCTGTCGAGAAGTTGTCTTGCTTCCATAAAATTTCCCTTCAATGCTGTATCTATTAAGTTCCCTATCTCCTCAGGACGGGCTGTTGCGGTTATCTGATATATCGTCTCCGCATCCACCACCTCTCCAATTGCAGCAGCACCCTGAAGGGCGTTTATCGCCTTCCTGAAGTCCCCGCCTGAGATGTAAAGCAGAGCTTCGAGACCATCTTCAGTTATCTCCACCTTTTCTCTTTCACATATCTCCAGCAATCTCTTTTTCATCGCTTCCTTGGGAACCGGCCTGAACTTGAAAACTGCACATCTGCTCTGGATTGGCTCTATAATCCTGCTCACATAGTTGCAACTCAAAATAAACCTGCAGCTTCTTGAATACATCTCCATCGTCCTTCTCAGAGCAGCCTGAGCATCTGCGGTAAGTGCATCAGCCTCATCAAGGAAGATGATTTTGAACGGGGCACCACCAATTGGGGCAGTTCTCGCAAACTCTTTTATTTTATGTCTGACAACGTCAATCCCTCTCTCATCGCTCGCATTCATCTCTATGAAATTATCCCTCCAGTTCTCTCCAAAGAGGTCTCTCGCAAGTGCTATAGCAGTTGCCGTCTTCCCAGTTCCGGGAGGACCGGAGAAAAGCAGATGCGGGATGTTCTTTCTTTCCACATACCCTTTCAATCTCTGGATAACTTCATCCTGCCCTACGACCTCGTCAAGCGTCCGAGGGCGGTATTTCTCAACCCAGATCTCAAAGTCTTCCATTACACTTTATTTAATTAAGATTGCATAAAAACTCTGCGTTCAATCCGGGGCGTCTTCTCAAACTTTACATCGAACCCAATATTTCTGAGATACTCCCAAGACCTTTTGCCTTCACCATGCAAAAGAAGTTCGAGAAGGTCTTCTTTATCGTCAATATCAACCGAAGAAAAGAAGGAGTCGAAAATTGAAACGGAAAAACCATTATGCTTCGCATATTCAAGATGCTTGAAAAAGCTGCCGTAGTGGTATGAAACCCTGAATCCTGCCCTTCTTGCCATCAGCATGTTTGTCCCTCCTTTCCTTCCCGGTGCGAGCACTATTTCTCCATCAGTTTCGAAAAACCTTGAGAGTGTTGATTTGTCAAGAAGTGGCAGATCGGACATCACTACAGCAACGGGAACATCGTCGAGTTCCTTGTTTATCGAAGTGTTAAGGTCCGATTTTTCAACAACTACATCAACATCGTCGAGTTCTATCTTGGCTGGTGCTATAACCCTGATTTCTCCAAACGGCTTTGCAGCATCAATTACATCGAGTAACATCAGTTCAGCAAGTCTCTTTCTTTCCTCAAAGCTAAGTATATCGGAAAGTCTGGATTTTGGGTTGTTGGCTTTAAAAGGAATCAGGATTTTCATGAAAATATTCTTTCAATCAACCATTTTGAGTCGAACTTGACGAGATCATCGTATTCCTGACCAACACCGAAGAAGAGAACAGGTTTTCCCGTAACGTAGCTTATCGAAATTGCTGAACCTCCCTTCGGATCGGCATCAAGCTTTGTCAGAATGCTACCATCTATGCCAACAGTTTCAGCGAACATCTTTGCCCTCTCAACTGCATCATTTCCGGCGATGCTTTCATCAACAAAGATTATAAGGTCGGGTTTCGTAACCCTCTTGATCTTCTCAAGCTGGTCGAGCAAGTTCTTCTTTGTGTGCATTCTACCCGCTGTATCCGCAAGCACAACGTCAATTCCCTTACTCTCAGCATGCTTCATAGCATCAAATATGACTGCAGCTGGATCTGATCCCTGTTTGTGCTTTATCAACCTTACTCCAAGTTTTTTCGCATGTTCCTCAAGCTGCTCAATAGCCCCTGCTCTGAAGGTGTCGCCAGCAGCGAGAACAACTGAGTAACCTTGTTTCATAAGCCTGTTAGCCACCTTAGCGATTGTGGTTGTTTTTCCGGTTCCATTAACTCCAACAAAGGCTATGTTCAGTGGTTTCTTCTCCTTCAGCTTCTCCGCAATAAATTCGTCGAAATCAAATCTCTCGGAATCAAGTATTTCAAGGATTATGTTCTTCAACTCCTCAATAACGATATCCGATAGCCTCTCTGTTATCTTCTTTCTTCTACCCACAAGCCTTTCCTTCAAAGTCTCTGAAATGGCATCTACAACCTCAAAGGCAACATCACTCTCAAGGAGTATTATTTCAAGCTCGTCAAGGATTTTTTCAATCTTTTTCTCATCAATAACGACTTCTCTGCTAACTACAAGTGCTGCAAGCTTATCTTTAAGCCCAACTTTATCAACCTTTTCTTCCCTGACTTCACTCTCCAGTTCTTCCTGAATCTTCTGCTCCTCTTCCTTCTCCTCCTCTTCAATCTTATTCCTTAGAGATTTTAGCTTGTCCTTCAGAAGCTTGAACATTTACTTTCTCTCCTCTTGTTCCTTTTTTGCCAGCTCTTCCTGAATCTTCGAAGCCTGAGCAACAACCTGTTGAAGCTTTTCTGTCAGATTCTGCATGGTTTCCTCTATTTTTTTGATTTTCTTCTCAACAAACTCGATTGCGTCCTTAACTTCTCTCTCGACCACAACACCAGAGCCGATGTCCACGAGCATTTTCTTGCTGTTCTTCACGTCAACGTAGGCAAAAACTCCTCCGCCGAGATTCATCAAAGCCTCTATCTCGCCATCTATTGAATCAAAGAATTCAAGAGTTTCGAGTGTTTTCCTGTATTCGTTCTCAATAAGCTCCAGTTCAACAATGCGTCTCTGAAGAGTTTCAGCCTCACCTTGCAAATACTGGAGTATCGCAATCTTTTCCTGAATTTCTCTCTCTGACGCCATTTTATTCCACCTGCTTTACCTCTTCAATTTTTACAAGATGTCTTTTTACCTTATGATTGCTCCCAATTAACGAGTAAATCTTCTCAATCGCAAATTTCTCATTGTGGGCATCCACAACCTTTCTGAATTTCTGCCAGCCTTCCGATGTCCTAAACATTCCGGCAACCTCAAACCTCATATCCATCACCTCACGGAAATAAAGCCTCCTCTACTATACCCAGCTCGAAACCTGTTGTGTCCCTACCGACAACGTAACCCTTCGAGTTTGCGAGGAGGCTTGAGCCAACCATATCCGTTCCGAAATTTACGGTGCCAGTTAGCACCTCAACACCTGTAACCTCCTCCAATCTCTTCAACTCCCACTCGTTGATGTTGGGATTTGCCAAACCGCCTCTAGTTGTAACCACAGCCGCCATTCCGACAGTCTTTATGCCACCTACAGTCCCCCGAACGAGGTTTATGTCAAGGAACTCACTTATTTCCTCAATCATCTCATCGCTCATTTCCGGATTAGCTATCCCGCCTCTTTCGTTGATACATAGATTGTTGCCGAAGCAGGTCATGGGAGTGTCTATCACCCTGACATCGAGTTTCCTTTTCAACTCATCCAATTCATGAGAGGGTGTATAACTGCTCACCACTGCTCCCTTTGAGTTAAGGGCGATCATTGCTCCAACAAGCTCCGAACCGGCGATTTTCGTAACGACGACATCTACATCCAGCCTCTCTTCGAGGGCGCTGATAAATTTGCTATCATTTACCCCAACTACTGCAAACTCTTCCGAAACCTTTGCATACAGGCCTACGAGCGGGTTACCGTTTACAGCAATCTTCATTCAGGCAAGTTCGACCTCGACTATTCCGTCATCGAATTTAACCGCTCTAACTCTTATTCTCGTTGGCGGTTTCTCTGCTCCTCTCTCCCAGATTTTCTCATTGACGGCTGTGTCAATCTTAACATTCTTTGGATCAACCTTCATGTGCCTGCTCAGGAACTTTCTAACGTACTTCGCAGCCTTCTTCGCCCTCAACCATCTCGGATACTTCTTCATCCTATGCTTCAGCCTTATCGAATAAACCCTTTCAAGCTCTACCTTCGCCATACCGCCACCCCGTCACGCCTTAAGTTTGCTCCTTCTCCAGTGCCTTCTCTTCGGACTACCAAAGACTTTTCTTCCAGTCTTTACAGTTATCCAAACTGGCGCTCTTCTGTTCTGTTTGTAAGCCTTAGCAAGCCTCTTCTTCACACCAAGCGTTTTCTTACCCATAATATCACTTCCTAATGATTCTTGTTTCCCTCTTTTTTGGCTGAATCCTCTTCAAAATTTCAACAAGCATCTCATCGGTAATCTTACTCTGAATCCTACCCGACTGGGCGAGATAGATTAGCTGATTCTCAACAGCTTCGGCAAGTTCGGGATGAGCAAGCTTGACGCGAGAGAGCCTCTCCTTAGCCTCAGGCTCAAGAATTGCCCTCAGAATTGCCCTCTTCTGCATCTCATACTGTCTTTTCATCTCCTCTTTCTGTAGCTCCTCCAACTCTCTCTGCCTCTGCAGCTCCATCAGCTTCCGTCGCCTTATTTCTTCAAGATCGTCCTCCATACTATCACCCTCAGTATTTTTCAAGAGCGGGAACTTCAGAAACCAATTCTGCTTTCAGCTCGGTGGATATTTTGTCGAGAAATGATCTGCCCATAGGTGTTACAACCCTTCCTTCCCTCGTTTTTTTGATAAAACCAAGCTGTTCAAGCTGATGGAGTGCATTCCTCAGTACTGCTCCGCTCCCCTTCCTGAACTTCGGCGGCTTTGATCCCCTCCTCTTCCTGCCACCATAATACGTTCTGAGCCTCTCTATGCCAACAGGTCCATCAATGTAAATTCTCCTGAAGATGGAAGCTAACCTGAAATACCACCAGTCGTCCTGCTCAGGACTTCTCTCCTTGTGCACACCCGTCTTTACATACTTTGCCCACTCAGGAGGGGCCACCATATCCTTCAATCTTTCAGCAACCTTCTTTATCAGCAAATCTGCCGGAACATCATACACTGTCGCCATACCTTCACCTCTCAAAGGTCAGCACGAAACCTCTGAAATCTACCAGCTTACCCCTAACTTTTGATGCTATTTCCTCTGCAAGATCCTTTTTATGCTTTCCAGAGGAGTCTCTGAAATTTCTGAGCATTTTAACTCTTACAGCACCATGTTTCTCAAGCAGAAGGTTTACCTCGTTTATTAAACTTTCCGTTAATCCCCTTTTACCAACATTTATCGTTACCACATTTCTGACTGACATTTTCCTACCTTCTCTCTGCTTTTTACCTTCACCTCTTGACGGATGGTCTAAAAACTTTTTCTGCTCACGGAAACAGCGGTGGATATCTCAGTCCCAACGTTTCATCAAAACCCATCATCACGTTCATGTTCTGAACTGCCTGTCCACTTGCCCCCTTCACAAGATTGTCGATTGCTGAGATGATGACAATCCTATCTTCGCCGGGATTGATCGATATGTCGCAGAAATTACTGCCCCTAACCTGACTAAGTCTCACCTCATCCTGAAGCCTTACAAAGAAGCATTCGGAGTAAAACTTCTCATATATCGCGTAAAGTTCTTCTAAACTTAGCTCACCCCTCGTAAAGACGTGGGCGTTTGTCAGTATCCCACGAGAGCCTGGAAAGACCTGAGGTGTGAAGGAGATCTTGATGTCGCTCTGCAACTTCTCAAGCTCCTGAACCATCTCATAGTAATGCCGGTGCTCGGTTATCTTGTACGGCACGATGGCTTCGTGAAGGTTGGGGTAGTGGGTGAATGCTGAAGGACTCTCTCCAGCTCCGGTTATTCCGCTCTTACAGTCAAAAACAACCCTGTCAACAAGTTCAAGCTCCGCAAGAGGAGCTACAGCAAGAATCGTTCCAGTGGGATAGCATCCGGGATTTGCAACGAGATTTGCTCTCTTTATGTCCTCTCTGTGTAGTTCCGTCAAACCATAAACAGCATCAACGTATCCTTCATGCCTCTTTCCGTAAACCCTCTCATACGTTTCCTTATCAAGCCTGTAGTCGGCAGAGATATCCACAACCTTAATTTCAATCTCAAGCAACTTTGGAACATATTTCATGGCTTCTCCGTGCGGTACAGCCGTGAAGACAACATCACAATCCGAAAATTTGTCAATTTCAGGGCTGCAGAATTTTATGTCGTAAAACCCCTTGAGGAACCTGTGGACTCTCCAAATTTCGGTTCCTTCATATCTTCTTGATGATGCCGCTGTAACCTCAACTTCAGAATGGTTAGCGAGAATTCTGAGCAGTTCTGATCCGGTATAACCACTCGCACCTATTATTCCAACTCTCATGAGGAAAGGGTGAAGAAGCTAAATATAGAGTTTACTGAAGGGCTATATGGTCGAAAAAAGTAAGCTTGCTGAGGCGTTGAGTGAGGCTGAAGAGGGAGTTGTGCTCAGAATTGAGGTAACTCCGAACTCAAAGAAAGTTGCCTTTGGATACAACGAATGGAGGAGAGCGGTGGAGATAAAGATCAAAAGTCCTGCCAAAGCTGGAAAAGCTAACAGAGAACTTGTTGAAATCTTAAGCAGCCTGTTTGGAGGAGCAGAGATACTGAGCGGAGAAAAATCAAGGCTGAAGACCGTGAAAGTGTTGGGGGATAGAGAGGATATCCTCGAAAAGCTCTTTTCACTAATAAATCAGTAAACTTGATAAGCAGATGTTAGAAGTAGAGCATGAGCGGGGGTTGCCGAGTGGCCAAAGGCGGTGGACTCAAGACCTGAAGGGGAGAGATCCACTCCCGTAGGGGTTCGAGGGTTCGAATCCCTCCCCCCGCACTCTGCAGAAGTGGTTCGGAATGCTGGCAAAAAGAAAATATATTTTGAAAAGAGTTCATGAGTTTGAAACTCTCGGTAAAGAAGGTAAAGTTACCTTCAACTTCAACCCCTTTGCGAATTTGATTTTGAACGCTACTATAAAAACGGAGCTTGCCTTCTGCATCTCCACAGCCAACTCATCTACAATATCAGGGCTTAAATTTCAGAAGAGACTCGAAAATCCATCCGTAAATATTTTGAGTGCTCTGAGAGAAGCGGGAGTAAGATTTTACAACAGAAAGATGGTTTACATAAGAGAGGCTTTTAGTAACTTTGACAAGATAATTCGAGCGCTTGAATTCGAAAACAAGGCAGCGAGAAGGGAGCTGCTTAAAGTGAAGGGTCTTGGAATGAAGGAGGCGAGCCATTTTTTAAGAAATGTCGGCAGGCGGGACGTTGCAATTATAGACAGGCACATCCTAAGATGGCTGGTGGAGAAAGAGTATATCGAAAAAATTCCGACATTAACGGAGAGAAAATACGTTGAAATAGAGAAAACTCTTTCAGAAATTGCTGAAGAATTTGACTGCAGCTTGGCAGAACTCGATTTAAGGATATGGGCTGAAATGACGGGGAAAGTTTTGAAGTGATCAATACTGCACCTGAATAAGTTTCAAGCGCAAAAGAGATATAATGGGTGAATAACCGAGGGTATGCGCTCCATCTTCTGGGATGACGGAGTTAAGCTGATCGATCAAACGAAACTTCCGGAAAAGCTGGAGGTTGTAAGCTGCAGGAAAGTTGAGGAGCTTGCTGATGCTATTAAAAGGCTTGCAGTAAGAGGTGCACCCGCTCTTGAGGCTGCCGGAGCATACGGCATCGCTCTCGCTGCACATGAGAGGGAATTCAGAGATGCTGAAGAATTGAAGAGTCACTTAAGGAAAGCAGCAGAATTTCTTGCTTCCACACGTCCAACAGCTGTCAACCTCTTTGTGGGCATAGAGAGAGCTTTGAGAGTTGCGCTGAAAGGTGACAGCATCGAAGAGGTAAGAGAATTTGCTCTGAGAGAGGCTGAGACGCTTGCTGAAGGAGATGTCGAGAGGAATAAAAAGATGGGGGAGTATGGTGCAGAACTGCTTGAGGATGGTGATGTAGTTCTGACGTACTGCAATGCCGGAAGGCTTGCCACGGTTGACTGGGGGACTGCTTTAGGGGTTGTGAGGAGTGCTGTCGAGCAGGGGAAGGAGATAAAGGTTATTGCGTGTGAAACAAGACCCCTAAATCAGGGTTCCCGTCTCACATGCTGGGAGCTCATGCAGGATGGTATTGATGTTACCCTCATCACGGACTCCATGGTCGGAATAGTCATGCAGCAAGGTATGGTGGATAAAGTGATAGTGGGGGCAGACAGGATAGTTAAGGATGCTGTTTTCAACAAAATAGGTACCTACACTGTATCAATTGTTGCAAAGGAGCACGGAGTGCCGTTTTATGTTGCCGCTCCAAAGGCTACCTTTGACTGGGGAAAGAGAATGAAGGATGTCACAATAGAGGAAAGGGAGAAGGAAGAACTCGTTTACTGCGGTAGCAGGCTTCTCGCACCCCCAGATGTTAAAGTATACAACCCGGCTTTCGATCCAACACCGTTGGAGAACGTTTCAGCGCTCATTACTGAGTATGGAGTGATTTACCCGCCTTACGAGGAAAATGTTCCGAAGGTTTTGCAGTTATAGTTTTTTATGTCTTCAGAGCATGACATATTAAGGCTGTTGGTTGGCCATGTATGGTTTGCCAAGAGTGGGTTTGTGCTGAGCAGGATAAGAAGCAAGATTAATAACGGTGAAGAACTTAAAAGCAAGTAATGGTAATTAGAGAAGTTGAGGAATACGCTTGGAACAAAAAGAGGCGAGCAATTTATAATTATCTAAAGATGTTGGACAAGAGAGGAGTAAGGTTGCTGGATGTCGGCTGCAATAACGGTGGTCAGTTAGCAGAGTATTCTAAATTGATTGAGGGTGAACTTATAGGAATTGATGTTAAAAAGTTCAGTGAGTGGGATTTCTTAAATTACGACTTCATAGTTGGAGATGCAAGAAAATTACCGTTTAAAGATGATGTTTTTGATGTAGTCGTGGCAACTGAAGTAATTGAACATTTTGTTGAGGGTGAATTATTTTTGGCGGAAGCATATAGAGTTCTCAAACAAGATGGAGTTTTGATCCTAAGCACACCCAATCGGCTCAGGTTTTACATGTTGCACAAGAACCTGCTCGCAGGTTTGGCGAGAAAAAGATTTGTAAGTGGATTTACAGATGAACATCCAAGGGAGTATTCACTCAACGAGCTGGCAAGCATCTTGGAAAATACTGGCTTTCGGATAGAGAGAGCGGAGTACATAGCGTTCAGTCCTTACCTCGGGATACCGTTTAGACTTTACAAGCTGTTTGACGATTTTAGTGATATATTTCTCAAAAAATTTCTGAAGTGGGACATGATGGTTGTAGCGAGGAAAGTTAATCAAGAACTCTGAAGTTCCATTCATCCTGCCGTATATTTTCCAGCCATCTTATCTTAAAAGTCGTAGTATATTCAGGTCTTATGATTATTTCCCTCCGCTTTGGCACTTTTGGAAATTTATATGTCGGCAGTAGTGGTAATTTGCGAGTTTCAGAAGCTTCCTGATCGTTATAATTGTGCTTCCTTACAGTTTCAGGCTCAAATTGCTCCTTCAATTTCGTTTGTATAAATTAGTTTCTAGTTCTTTAAATGCTGTAAATCCACAAAAAACATAGCGGGCCCGCCGGGAATTGAACCCGGGTCGGAGGTTCCGGAGACCCCCAGGATATCCACTACCCCACGGGCCCACTCAGTGACTTTGTTCGGAACTTTAAAGCTGTTACCCTAAACTATCCTCTCCATTTCCAGTATTCGTTTTGCCCACTCCAATTTCTTCAGCTTGACTTTGTTGTCAGTTTTTTCAAAATTAAAGCCATAAAGCCTTATTTTCCTAGCCCCAAACCTTTTTGCTATTAGTGCCGCTCTATCCCCATCTGTAAAGCCTCCGAAATTATATACTCTGCCGAATGGAATGCTCTGCGTTGTTCCAACAAACTTATTCAGCTTCGGTACAACAGACTTTATCCGCTCGATGTTGTCTCCGTGAGCATGCAGAACGAGAATACAACCTTTGCTTTCCAATTCAACCAGAATTTCATCGTCTTCTTCTAAATCAGTCACGTGTATGTCGGGAACGAAGTCAACCCGGTATATCGCCTTACCCGCTGTAATCTTCACCTCTTCCTGAATCTCTTCTCCCTCATACACCCCTCCGATAACTGCAACATCTTTTCCCCTGATAACTTCCAGTGCGGAGTCATCCATGAGCTTTCCATCACCAAGCTCTTGCATGATTTTTGCAGCCCTCTCATCATCCTCACGGCTAAAGCCAAAGTCCTCCAGTATCTCCTCGTAAATCCTGATCCATTGCCCCAGATCCATTCAGAACACCTTAACATCCACAACTTCACTTTTCTCCACAGCCCTCTCTTCCAGATTGCCAAAGTTTTCGTATTTGACGACTTCCTCCAGCTTTGCTCTTGTTTCAGGATGCCTCGCGATCATAAATGAGCAGCAGTCTTCGTAGGGCATTATTGAGATTTCGTACGTGCCAATTTTTTTCGCAAAATCCACTATCTCCTCCTTGTCCATACCAATAAGTGGCGGCAGGACTGTCAACCGCGATGAAGAGTAAACGACATTAATATTTTCAAGAGTTTGGCTTGCTACCTGGGAGAGACTGTCGCCCGTCACAACAGCTTTACATCCCTCTTTCCCGGCAATCAAATTCGTCATTCTCATCATACTTCTCCTGTAAACAATCATCCTAAGCTTTGGTGGAGTGGATTTTATTATCTCCATCTGTATATCTTGGAAAGGAACCATATAAAGCTTGATTTCACCCTGATATTCTGCCAGTTTCTCTGCGAGCATCTTTATTTTCTCCCTAACCTTTGGGGAGTGTATTGTCTGGTTGAAGAAGTGTGCGAGCACAACCTCACAACCTCTTTTCATCATCATGAATGCTGCCACAGGGCTGTCAATCCCTCCCGAAATCAGCGAAACTACCTTACCCGCAACGCCGACGGGTAACCCACCTACACCCTCAATCCTCTCCGAGTATACGTATGCCTCCTTGTCGCAGATTTCTACCCAGATAGTAACATCCGGATTTTTCAGGTCAACCTTCTTCCCCGTTTTCACCACCAAGTGCCTTCCAACTTCTCTGTTTATTTCAACAGAGTTTAATGGAAAATTCTTGTTGCTTCTTGATGTATCCACCTTAAACGAAGTAAAGGATGATGGTAGAACTTCTAAGGCGGTTTCTTTTATCTCGTTCATATCAAGTGAAGTTTTCAGACCTACACCCAAATACCTGATTCCAGGAATCTTCCTGAGCTTTTCTACCACCCCATCTTTGTATTCTACTTCCATCCTGCCGTATCTTCTCTTAGCCCTTGCTTTAGTTGCTCTTCTGATATTATCCAGAAGTTTTTTCTCGAAGAACTCTCTGTTCTTCCCCTTTGTTGCAATCTCGCTGTAGTGCACCACCACAACTTTTTCCATCGTGTTAACTCTGCTGGTTTGGTATTTTGATTTAACGAAATGGTTATATAGGCTCTTGGTTAAGAGATTGCATGACAAAATACCAGTGTACAATTTGTGGGTATATCTACGACGAAGATGAAGGAGACCCGGAAAGCGATGTTCCCGCCGGAACAAAATGGGAAGACCTGCCAGATGATTGGGTTTGCCCTGTTTGCGGGGCTGAAAAGGACCAATTTGAGAAGATAGACTAAAATTTACATTTTTTAGTAGTTTAGACGCGCTTAAAAGTGCTGTCGCCCGCCAAGTGGAATTCCCCTCACTGCTCAGGGAACGCATGGCTGGCGGGCATTGCCGGGTAGTGAAACTATACTTCGAAAGATAAAAAAGTTTCTAAGACTCAAAAAGTTTTAGATTTACGAAGTTCTTGAAGTCGGTACCAAATTTTTTCAAAGACTGTAACCTGTAGTCTTCCTCCAGCACCTTTCTAAGAGAATCTCTATCTGCTTCCAGCTTCATTTCTCTCGTTCTACCATATCTGCCCTTAGATATTATAACCGAGTTCACAACACC
The DNA here is from genome assembly GCA_029259345.1 of Archaeoglobi archaeon. Classification (GTDB taxonomy): domain Archaea; phylum Halobacteriota; class Archaeoglobi; order Archaeoglobales; family Archaeoglobaceae; genus Archaeoglobus. The sequence continues at coordinate 21,959 of JAPDIX010000050.1, read as the reverse complement.
AAGCATATCGAGTTCTGAAATTAGGTCGCTGATTCTCCTCTGCGTGAGAGAGTCGACGCCAACCTTGCTGCATAGTTTTTTGTAGACGCAGTAAACCTCACCCGTTGTAAATTTCTCAGCCATCTCAGAAAGCAAAGACATGCTGTAAAGGAGTATTTTGCTGTGAACAGGCAGCGTTCTCACGGTTTCAATCATGTAGTCCGTCTCAATCTTCCTCAACGCTTTCCTGACATGCTCAACCCTTACCTTCGTATCTTTCTCCCTCTCCGCAATCTCAGCACTCACCCTGAGCAAATCCAGTGCTTTCCTTGCATCTCCATGCTCCTGAGCGGCAATGGCTGCACATAGCTGAATTACACCCTCCTCCAGCACCCCATCCTCAAAGGCAAGTTTTGACCTCTGCAGCAGTATGTCCTCAAGCTGCTCAGCATTGTAGGGCGGAAAGACGATTTCCTCCTCGCTTAGCGAGCTCAAAACTCTTGCGTCGAGAAAATTTTTGAATTTTAGGTTATTTGAAATCCCTATCAGGCTTATACCCGAATTTTTTAATTCCGAATTAATCCTTGTCAGCCCGTAGAGTGCTTCCTCTGCTTTCTTTACAAGCTTGTCAATCTCGTCGAGAATTACGAGCACCCTGGCCCTTCTCAACTCAAGAACCTTCTTAACTTCATCGTAAACCTGATCTGTTGGCCAGCCAGTCATCGGAACATTGCTACCAAACCTTCGGGCAATGCTTGCAAGAACCCTATAAGCAGTATCAACTATCTCACAGTTGATGTAATGGACTGCTACATTCTGCTTGGACTTCTTGCTGGCTTCTTCAAGCTGTCTGCCCACAAAATTCACAGTTGCCGTCTTCCCAGTCCCAGTTTTACCATAAATAAAGATGTTAGATGGCGCACCACCCTTAAGCAGTGGTGAGAGTAGTAAAGCAAGCTGGTTTATTTGTTCCTCTCTATGAGGAAGCTTTTCTGGGGTGTAACTGTGCCTCAACACATCCCTATTTTTAAATATATTAACGCTGCTTAAAAGATTCTCGAAGATATTCATGTAACCACCAGAAATTAAGCCATACTCACCATTTATAGCTTTTTCCATTTTCAATTTTTTTTATTTACAATTGAATCATATCCACTTTTGAGGTGTTTAATTTTGGAATTAACTAATTTTTCTCTCCACCGATGGAGAAGTAAATCAACCCCATCTTTCCCGCTATGCTCTCAAACTCCGTGACATCTTTAAAGGGTCTTTGAATATAAACCTCTCGCCCTGCTTTACCAAGCACAAATTCAAGCTGTTCGAGAGTGGCGGAGTTTACATCAATATCAGTTTCCACAGCTGTAACGCTTCGGTGGCTGTGGTCAACAACTCTTGCGTCAAGATACCGGTTCCTCTCGTAATTCCCAACAATTTTAACGAGAATCGGATATGTGGCGAGCTGTCGTGCATAGCTAATTTTCTCTCCAGTAGCCTCAACACGCAAATCTGTAATCTTCCTGCCCTTGGGAAGTATTTTTCTCATCATTGGGATGTCTATATTCTCCTTAACCTTTTTCTTGAAAGCCAGAAACTGTGCTCTGTGTTTCCGCAGTTTCTTATCCCCCTCGCTTTCCATAGGCGTTCCAGGAAATATCTTAACCTGCCTTATGTTGATCCTCCTCAGAAGGAGACCTCTATTAACCACTTCTTCAAGAAACTCATAGTTCAGCTCAAATGTCTCTTTTGTCTCCCCTTTCAGCCCCACAACAAAATTAATACCCGGCAAGAAGTACGGAAGTCCATTATAGCCCGGAAATTTTCCGATTTCATTGATAATCTCAATCGCCTTCATTACTTCATCCGGAGTTGCGCATAGTGTGTTTTTCCTCACTACTCGCTCATCTGCACTTTCCAAACCCATTGCTGCCACATTTCCCGGAGTCTGGAAGAGGATGATGGTCTTTATAATCTCTTTTGATTCCTCCGGATATTCAACAATCGTTTTGGGATTCACATTGTCAAGATGAAGTGTCTTTATCTTAGGACACAGATTCCACAAAGCTCTGTGAAATTCTTTCATCGAATCGGGGCTGGGTTTGGGAACTCCACATGCAGTCTCAAAATCTGCTAAATACGTGAGAAAGTCTGTTTGCCTTCCAAATCTGAAGTGCCTCACTCCACAATCATAAAGGGCTTTAATTTCTCTCAGAACATCCTCTGGACTTCTCATCCATAGCCTGTGGATTCTCTCGATGCAGAAAGAGCACTTTCCCCAGTAACATCCGCGATAAGTTTCGATTTCGCAGATTATGTGTGGAAAGTCCGGGTGTTGCTTTACCACCTCTGCTCCCACGGCGGCAAATCTGTTTAGGTTGTATTCCGCACCCTCGGTGTTGAGTAAGTGGAAAAGCCTTCTTTCGAAGGGAAAGTCGACTATCTCAATGTTAGAATCCTGAAGCATCAATCTCTCCTTTTTTGAGAGTTCTAGTGTTATGGGGCCAACGAGGATATTCCTTTTTGCCAACCCAATGGATAAGAGTTCTTTTTTGCCGAGAGGATTTCCACCAAGATACTTACCGGGAACAGCGATTCCTGCAATTATGATTGCAAGATCAAACGCTCTCAGTTTTCTCTGGATCTCGTAATTCGTCCTGAGATAGTCTATTGTGAAATAATTGACTGAGTGTCCTAATGTGCGAAGCATCCCGTAAATGTAACGCGGATATGGAGCAACATAAGGCGGGACACCGAGGCATGATGGTTCATCAACGTATCCGTCAATAATAGCTACCCTCATCCCCTCTGTATCCTCGCGTGTCCACCGATGATCGAGCTGCTCAGTTCGATGTTCCTTATCTCGCACGCGTCATCCACAATGCTTCTCCAGAGCCTGACTTTCTTAATGACTGTTTTGGAGAAGACCACACTTTCGCTCACATCGGAGGATTCGATTTCACAACCCTCACCTATGTAGGCATAAGGCCCAACTATTGATCTACCTTTTATCACCACATTTTTCTCGATCACAACCGGCTTGATTATTTTTGCAGCCTTGCCAACCTCAACGCTCTCGTCAATGTAGCTGTCAGTGTAGAATTTAAAGGCCTCAATGTAAGAGTCTGGATTACCCACATCATACCAGCTACCGTTTGTGAAAGCGTAGCCGTAAACATCCATGTTTTCGCAGAGGTAGCTGAGAAAGTCTCCGAGATTATCACTCATTTCACTACTCTCCACATAATTAAGAAGTATATCCGCAACTTTTTGGGGAAAAACGTAAATTGCAATGCCGACAAGGGTTGATGGTGGTTTTTCAGGTTTTTCGTAAAACCTTTTAACGATCCTACCATCCAGCTCAGCAACTCCATATCTTCTGGCAAGCTCATGATCTCCGACATCGTAGAGGGCTGTGACAGGTTTCCTTTTTTCATTGAACAATTCAACAAGAGGATCAATATCGAAGGAGAATATGTTATCGCCAGCAACAACAAGGAAGTCCTCATCAATATCTTCCGCTATTTGAGCCAGAGCCTTTACAGCTCCAAGCTTCTCCTCCTCCCTCATTGTATCCTCAACAACAACCTTCACGTCCTTGTCTTTAGCCCATCTCCTGAAATCCTCTTCAAAACGCTTGTTTGTAGATAAGAGAATTTCAGAATCAAACTTCGAGACCTTTTCATAGACAATGTCCACTATTTTTTTAGTTCCAACAGGCAGTAGGGGTTTTGCCTTCGTTTTTGTGATTGGCCAAAGCCTCGTCGCGTAACCTCCTGCCATTATTATCGTTTTCATTAGAAGTAATGTTGAAACAGTTAGAATAAAAAATTTTACCACAAAGATAAATAGTTCATGTGCCTACCATCTTCATGGAAATCTCTCTGAAGCCAGTTGGAACTGTTAAATCGCCCTTCAAAAGTATGGGCGAGGCACCGAGACAGGGAAGACTGTCTCAGGAATTATCGGAGATCTTGGTGTTCGACGAATACAGTGATGCTCTTGACGGTGTTGAGAAGTGCAATTACCTTATTGTCCTCTACTGGATGGACAGGGCAAGCAGGGAAAAGCTGAAGGCTATACCTCCGGGTGAGACAGAAGAGAGGGGTGTTTTTTCAACAAGGTCTCCAAGCAGACCCAACCCAATCGGCTTCTGTGTTGTCGAAGTTGTGGAAGTTAAGAAAAATACATTGAAAGTTAAATGGCTCGATGCACTTGATGGATCGCCAGTAATTGACATCAAGAAATACTCGCCCGAGATTGACTGCGTCAGGTAAAAATGTCCACAATCCTGAAATTTTCGACATCAACAAGTCCAAGGTCTGTAACCTTTAGTTTGGGAATTACAGGCAGGGCTATGAAGGAGAGAGTTATCACTGGAGATTTCAACCTGCATCCCAGTTCTTTTATCGCCTCCTCGACCCTTCTCAACTTCTCAGCCACAATCTCCGCTTTTTCGTCGCTCATTATGCCAGCAACAGGCAATGGAAGTTCAGCCTTTATTTTCCCATCCGAAACAATAATTCCCCCCTGAAGCTCTATCACCCTGTTAACCGCCCTGCATATCTCTTCATCACTTGTTCCAACAGCGACGATATTGTGAGCATCGTGAGCAATGCTCTGGGCAACGGCACCTCTCTGAAATCCAAAGCCTCTGACGAAGGCTTTTCCAACTCTTCCACTTCCCAAATGTCTCTCCACAACCACAGCCTTCAGAATGTCTCTTGAAACGTCTATTCCGCTTACAAACTCCACACTCTCTCCAGTAACAATCTCGCCATCGTAAACTTCTATAATCCTCGCTTTTCCTGCTCCATCTATCCTGATGTCTTCCGGAATGAGCTTTTTCGCCCTGACTGTCCTCTTCGCCCAGTCAGGATGCTTGAATATTTTGAATTCTGGTATCTTCCCACCTACTATAACCTCTTTCACCCTAAACTGTTTCAGGTTCTCCAGCAGAACGATATCCGCAAATCTTGAAGGAGCTATGACTCCAGCATTGATTCCAAAGTATTCTGCCGGGTTAAGCGTGAGCATCTGAAGGGCTTTGATTTCGTCAATACCCTCCTCAACAGCCCTCCTGAAAACGTAGTCAAGGTAACCTTCCTTAATTATATCTGCCACGCTCCTGTCTCCATCAGTTACAAGCATGGTGCGTCTGTTCCCGGCAATACCCTTCAAAACCTTCAAGTTCCTCGCAGCAGATCCCTCTCTAATCATGATCCACATTCCCAATCTGAGTTTTTCTAAAGCCTCGTCATAAGTTGTGGATTCATGGTCTGAAGAAATGCCAGCAGAGAGGTAGGCGTTTAAAGCTTTATCGCTCAATCCCGGTGCATGACCGTCAATAACTTTCCCCCTCGCTACCAGAATCTTCTCGATGACATCTCTATTGGCATTGACAACTCCCGGATAGTTCATAACCTCTGCCAGTCCGATGACACCATCCAGTTCAAGCAACTCAGAAATGTCCTCTACATTAATAACTGCTCCAGAAGTTTCGAGAGGAGATGACGGGACGCAGGATGGGGCTAAGCAGAAAAGTCTCAGAGGTGAGTTATCCGCTTCATCAAGCAAAAGCTTAACCCCATCCTTGCCCAGCACGTTGGCAATCTCATGCGGGTCTGCAATAACAGCTGTTGTTCCGCGAGGAACAACGAGTCTGGCAAATTCTGATAGGGTGAGCATGGACATCTCGACGTGGGTGTGGGCGTCAATTAGTCCTGGCACGGCGTAGAGATTGTGGGCATCAATCTCTCTGATGCCAGAATAGCTCCCCAGGCCTGCGATTATATCCTCACAAATCGCTATGTCTGCTTCAATTATCTCTTCAGTAATGACATTTACAATTTGAGCTTTTTTAACAACCAAATCAGCCCTTCTCTCCCCCCTCGCAACCTCTATAATCCTTTTAAGCTTTCCTGCATCAGCAGTCGGAAAGGACATCTCTCACCATATCCTCGCTCACTTCGACATCAAATTCCTCTTTTAGCGCTTTCACTGCCTCCTCAACAGTCTTTGCTCCAGCTTTGTTTATAAGGTCCCTCAGTTCTTCTCTAATACTCCAAGGGTAGATTATCCACTTCCAGCTTTCCATTTCCGCAGCATAAAAGTCTGGCACGAATTTGGATGTTTTCTTGTAGTCAATTACGGCGACTTTTACTTCAGCAGGGAAGAATTCTTTGATGTGCTCTGAAACAACTTTTATCGTATCTCCAGTATCAGCAACATCGTCAACAATCAGCACCCTTTTGCCTTTTATATTAACATTCAGAGGCTGGGTAATTCTCGCTTCCCCTGTTGTTGTGGCAACCACCCCCCAGTGCTCCGTTTTTATGCTGTACAGTTCCTTAATGTCGAGATAATCACAGACTATTCTCGCCGGAACCCACCCTCCTCTTGCAATTGCTATTACGGCCTCAGGCCTATAACCGCTCCTCTTGATCTTCTCTGAAAGTAGCTTGCAGAACTTCTGAATGTCGCTCCACGTGTAAAGCACGCACTTGAATTTCATTGCCTGTTTTTCAAAAAAGCCATTTAAAATGTTTTCGATGTCATCCAGAAAGCTTCAAAACGAGTCCTGTTTTTCTCGCTCTCCTCATACTAAGTTCTGCAACGATTAGAAGAAGCAGAAGGTAGATAACAGTCTCAAGGATGCCAAACACAAGTGGATTCTGCAGAGTTGGAGAGAAACCGTAGAAAGACCTGAAGTATTCAAGAAAGTGTGTGATTGGGATAAGAAGGCCAAAAGTTCTAAAGGGCTCTGGAAGAATTGTTACAGGGTAATAAATTCCGCAGAAAATCAAGATTACCGCCGTTAAAGTCCAGGCAAAAATTTCCGCCCTTCTACCGAAAATTAGAATCAGCACACAGTTAAAGATTCCTATAAGGATTGAACTTGCGAAAAGACCGAGTGTAAATACGATTGCTGCCGCTAAGGGAAGCTCAAAGGAGAAGTTGAAGAGTGCAGAGCTAAGAAGAATTAGCAATGTTAATGACACTGTGCCCCTTACAACACCAAAAAGCCAAGCACCAACAACCATCCTGTAAAAAGGTACTGGCGAGACGATTAGGTATTTCAGGCTCATACTCCACATGTCAAGCAGCATAACGTAGGTAACATCAATCTGCACTATATGTACAACGCTGAGAGCGATTACACCGATAATTATGAACGCAACTTCGTTTTTGCCGAGATACAAAAACTCTCCAAGCAGACCGACCGATACTAAGGTTACAAGTGGCCAGAAAAGCATCTCGAATATTGCGTAAAATTCGTTTTTGGTCACCACATAATTTCGGTAGGTAAAGGCAATCGTTTCGCTAATTACTCTCCGAAAGCTCGATAAAGACGTCCTCAAGCGTTATCTCCTCCATCTTGGTGTATTCTATCTCAATACCCGCTTTACTTAGCTCCATCAATATTTTTGGGGCAAAACTTTCAGCATCATCCACGTAGAAAATGGCAGAATTTTCATCGAGTTCGTATGGGTAGGTGGTGGGTAGTGGAGACGAGACGGGTTTCTTGAAGCCCACAATCACTTTCTCGTTTGCCTTTGTAAACCTTTTGAGTTCTTCAGATGTACCCTCTGCAATTATTTTACCATCTTTGATGAAAGCAACCCTATCACAGAGCATCTCAGCTTCTCTCATATTGTGGGTGGTTAAGATTACTGTAATGTGCTTCTCCTTTATAGTTTGGAGTATCATCTCTCGTATTTTTCTGGCAATATCCGGATCGAGGTTTGCTGTGGGCTCGTCAAGAAAAACCACTTCCGGATCGTTAATAAAGGCTCTTGCAAGGTTCAGCTTCTGCTTGTTTCCAGCAGAAAGATCGTCAAAACGTGTGTTTCTGTAACGTTCCAGTTCAAAGTCTGCAATTAGTTTTTCAATTACATTCTTGTCCGTGATTCCGTAACAGAGTGCGTAGAATCTAAGACATTCATACACCTTCATTCCCCACGGCAACCTCACACCGCTCGTTATGTTCAATCTTTCTCTAACCTTATTGGTGTTTTTGAAGGCATCTATTCCGAGTATTCTTACCTCTCCCTTGCTTGGGACAAGAATTGTTGAAAGAACAGAAATCAGAGTTGTTTTTCCCGCGCCATTTGGACCTAAAATACCGAAAATCTCTCCGTTTTCAACATCTAAGCTAACACCTCTAAGGGCTGTTACTCCTTTTTCCATAAAATTCCTGTAAACCATCCAGACATCTCTGCATTCAACAGCCTTCACTCTCATGAACTAAAACAAAGGGAATTTATTTGTTTTGAAACCATAAACCTCATAAATCCAGTCCGCGAGAGAGAGTTAGGCGGGGGTTGCCGAGCGGACAAAGGCGCAGGATTCAGGGTCCTGTCCCGTAGGGGTTCGAGGGTTCGAATCCCTCCCCCCGCATGGATTTAGAATTTTGATAAGCCTTTCCTCTAGAGTAGAAGTGAACTGCCTGCCTTTACGGACGGGGGCTTTTACTTCAATCAAGATAAGTTACCACAGTTGGCTCTTTCTGCCTTACTGTGGCAGGAGGTTCTCTCCATTGACATTCAAACTGTTCAGCCTCACATCTACATATTATATAAAAGGGGCTTAGCAGCAGCATAAGTTAAAGATACTGCATTCTGTTGATGAGGGAACCCTTAAGTTATTAAGAGGTTCATCAATGTCTTTGAGGAGACTCCGATATGCAAAAGACTGTCGGCTTTGCCCTCACATTGGCGAAAAATTTTGGAAAGAGAATTTAGCCGAATGCGAGAAGAGCGGTAATCTGGTTTATTGCGTCCCTTGCAGCCTTAATCACAGGGTAGTAATTGATGAACCCGTGCAGTACCCCTTTATACCTGACAGTAGTTGCTTCAACTCCAGCTCTTCTCAGCATGTGTCCGAAAACCTCTGCTTCATCCCTCAGCGGGTCGTATTCGGCGGTGATAATTAGTGCTGGAGGGAGGTTCTCAAGGTTGGCGAAAATTACGGATGCAAGGGGGTTAAACATGTCCTCCTTTCTGGAGAAGTACTGCTCTGAGAACCACCCCATTATTTTCTCCTCGAGGATCCATAAGCCCTCAGCGTACTCTAAAAGGGATGGAGTGGGAGTTACAAAGTTTACAACTGGATAAATCAGGATTTGATGCTTTATGAAGTTCTCTCCGTTGTCCCTTGCCATTATGGAGATTGCTGCGGCAAGATTTCCTCCTGCACTATCTCCACCCACGAATATCCTTGAGGGGTCTATTTCAAGCTCGTCTGCATTCTCAGCCACCCACTTTGTTGCGTCATAACAGTCGTAAACAGCATTCGGGAACTTGTGCTCCGGTGCGAGCCTGTAATCGACGGACACAACAGTGGCGTTTGAAAGTCTCGCAGTTCTCCTGCAAAGTGCGTCATGCGACTCAATGCTGCAAATTACAAATCCGCCTCCGTGGTAGTAAACCAGAACAGGGGAATCTGGCTTTTGCTGGTAAATCCTGATTCTTATATCTCCATTTCTCCCCCTTATTACCCTATCTTCAACCCTCTCAACCTTCTCAAACTGGCTTATCTGCCTGTTCCTCTCGGCGTAGATCTGGTTTATCGCTTCTCTATATTCGCTTGCCGAAGTGAACTGGTCGAACTTAGGTAGGCTTTCAAAATACTCGGCGAGCTGGTAATAAACGGGATCAATTGGCATACATGCTGTTACCATGTAGCTTTATAAAAATTCTGTACTCTATGAAAGCTTAGATCAAAACTTTATATACTATTTTATGGACAAAAATTCATGATAAAATTGATTGGAATTGAACTGCCCGAAATAAAGCCGGGGGATGATGTGGGCAGGCTCATATGTGAGAGGGTTGATCTCGAAGATCATGATGTGGTTGTGGTTACTTCCAAGGTTGTTTCAAAAGCTGAGGGGAGGCTTGTAAAGGTTAACGATATTACTCCCTCAAAGGAAGTTGAGAAGCTTGCGAAAAAGACAGGCAAACCTGTCGAGCTTGTTGAGCTCATAATGAGAAATTCTGAAATTGTGGGTGTAATTCCAGTTTTCTCCCTCATAAACGATGGTGCTGTTGACGCAAAAATGCTATCCGAGAATGCTAAACTCGTGAAGGCTGTTCTCAAAAGGGATAAGAGCTTACTCGTCACACTTGTTGGTAAATCTCTTTATACTGACGCCGGCATAGACTTTTCAAATGCCAGCAGGCTATGCTGTACTCCCACCAGAGAACCCAAATGAGAGTGCAAAGAGGATTAGAGAAAGTATAATGGCTGCTTCTGGCAAAGATGTTGCTGTTTTAATCTCTGACACTGAGGCATTTGTAGGGGGTAGTATAGAAGTCTGCCGGGGTTATGCGGGAATATGTCCGGTGAAGAGGAGTTTTGGGGAGAAGGATATTTACGGAAGAGCAAAGTATGGTGGAAGTGAGGGCTTTAACACATGAAATTTGTTGCGCTGCCTCTCTTCTAATGGGCCAGGCTGGGGAGGGAATACCTGTTGTGATAGTCAGGGGTTTGAAGTACGAAAAGAGCTGTGATGCCCGAGAAATAGATTTGGGGAAAGCATTTAGAGTTATCCTGAGAGAGAACGTAAGAGTGTTGGGACTGCGGAAGATTTTGTTTACCCTCTTCCGCTTGAGGAGACGTAAAAATTAAGAATTCAAGAAATTAGAGTTAGAAAAGGGACGAAATACTGCGTAGATGAATCTAAAAGTAATAAAGTTTGATTACATGCTGTAAAGTCAACAATAGATCTTGTTACTTTTTCCATGTAACTTTTACCGCCCAGCAGATGGGAAATGTCTCATCTACAAGCCCGTTAAAGAAAAAATTCTTCAAACTCAAATCCCAACAAAGTAAATAAGTACAAAGAATATCGCCATAATCAAAAGACCAAGCGGGACTCCTATTCTTGCCCACTCACCCATTGTGATCCTCAATCTCCCTGCTGCGACGATGTTGGGTATGTTACCCGGAATTAACATACCACCTGAAATTATCAGACCCATCAAAGCGCCCTTAATCTGCAGTTCCGTTAGCTGCGGCCCAATCTCCGCTGCCGCAAGTGTTGCGTTGTCAAGAACTGCTGAAATCATGTTCACCCAGTAAATAATCTCCGGAGGTATCTTTGAGATATACCAGTCTATTATTGGCGTAAATCCTTCTCCAAGCAACACTAGAGCTGCAATGAAGACATACACTCTGATCGCTCTCACTACAACTGTTCTTATTGTCTCAACATATTCAGGAATTTCTATTTTTTCCACCGATACCTCACCAACCCTGAAGGCACCGTATATCCCAAGAACGATGACTGATGGAATTATGTACTTTCCAATGAGCTCTAAAAGATAAAAGAAGTCTTCGTTGAGCTTCTTGATTGCTATGGTTGAGAGCGGCTCACCAACTGGAGTTAAAGCAGCACCAAGACCTACAGAAAAGCATGCTATCACAACGAACTCAATCTTTCTTTTTCTCTCAAGAGGTGTAACAAGAGCGATTTCAGCGAGAATTACTGCTGAGACAATCACGGAAATTATGCTCGAGATGAGTCCAAAGACTGATATTACGACAAAAGCAAATACTTTCATCCCAAGCCTTCTGAGCACTGAAACAAGAAAAGAGTAAACCTGTTTGTTGAAGAAGTGTATGAGCAAACCCACAATTAGTACAACTTGAAATATCCCTATTGGAATTCCAGCAAACTCTGTAATTTTAAAAGGAGTCTCAACAGCTTCGATGACCAATTCGTAGCTCCACAAACCGCTTACCGTGACCGACGCTATACCCATTATCAGGAAAAATGGTTCGAGGTTTTCCTCAACCTTTTTAACACGGAAAGGGAGTATTAGAACGAGAGCTAGTATAACAAAAAGACTGATAGCTACGAACAAGTTTTCTTCCATGAAGACGCCTACTGGCTCAAGTATATATTTTTTGTGAAGACCGACAGAATATAAAAAATAAAAAATTTATTAAGTTGTTTCATATACAAGATAGTACCTGAATATCATTGTTGGGTCGAGTGTTATGCCCTCAATGTTCTTCTTCGCCACAATGGTCAGTTTACCCTGAATCAGCGGTATAATTGGCGCATCCTCCCCGAGTTTCTGCTGAATCTGCTTGTAAAGCTGTTCTCTCTCCTCCTGAGATGTTGCGATGGATGCTTGCTCGAGCATCTGATCCATTTCCTTGTCACAGTACGGGTAGCCAAGCCAGTTGTTCGCAGTGCACTTGAGGAACGGTGAAGTGTAGTCATCTGGGTCAAGATAGTCTGGATACCATCCAAAGAGGGAGGCCATCATTGCTCCCTTTCTGGCATAGTCAACGTAAGTTGACCATTCTGCGCTCTTCAGCTCCACCTCGATCATACCCGTCTTCTCAAGCTGCTCCTTCAGAACCTGAGCAAGGTCTTTTTCCGTGTCACCGTAGTGTGTCGGAGTCCACCAGAGTTCGAGCTTTAGCTTGTTATCCTCACTATAGCCTGCATTCTGCAAGTACTGCTTTGCAAGCTCAATATTGCCATCACCATACATATCCTTGAAGACATCAACGTGGCTCCACATTCCGATTGGCACTAAGGAGTATAGCGGTTCTACAGTTCCCCTGTATACTCTCTCAGCGATGTCATTTCTGTCTATTGCAGCCGCAATGGCTTTCCTTACATTCACGTCCTTCGTTGGATACTCGGTAGTTTCGTTTCCGTTAAGCACGAGGTACCTTATGAAACCGCCCGGAGCTTCGATGACATTAAGATTGGCATTCGCCTTCAGAGATTCAATGTCTATTGGTGTAAGCGTTCTCCACGCAATGTCAATCTCCCCCTTCTCAATAGCGAGTCTAAGAGTCGTGGCATCCTTGTAGAACCTCACAACGATTCTGTCAGTCTTTGGCTTGTCGCCGAAGAAATGCGGATTGGGCTCGAGGATTAACTCCTGGTCTCTCTTCCACTCCACGATCTTGTAGGGTCCGACTCCTCCTGCGGTCTGGTCGGTATCAATTTCATTTTCCTTGTATGCTGGATGTACCGGGAAGTACGGTGGCGTGGCGAGTAGAGCGAGGAAGTAGGACGTGGGCTTGTTCAATGTGAACTTGACTGTGTAGTCGTCAACTGCTTCAACATCCTTCACGAAATCTGTTACGAGCCACGATGGATCGCCCTGTATTGACATGACTCTCTTAATGCTCCTCACAACATCCTGTGCCTTGCAAGGCGTGCCATCGGCAAACTTCAGGTCTTTTCGCAGGTGGAATATGTAAACCAAGCCATCATCCTGCACTTCGTAGCTTTCTGCAAGATATGGCTCAAGTTCCGTTGTTCCGGGTTTGTATCTCATCAACCCTCCCATTACGTTGTTCAAAACTTCCCATGTGTAGAAGTCGTAAGCGTTGGCCGGGTCGAGGTCTGTTATCTTGTCAGTTACGCCTATGGTCAAAGCCTTTACCTCTTCCTTCTCTGCAGGTTGCTGTTGTGCGCACCCAAGCAAAAGCACTGATATTGCTATTACTGCAAATACGACAAGTAGCCTCTTCATGTTATATAGCCCATGATAAGGTTTATAACAGTATCTTGAAAATTATTGGCATATTCAGACTTTTTGAATTTCAGCAATCTGCTCTTTTATTGCTTCAAGAGCTGTATTATAGTCTGCAAACCCCATAAAACCTCCCACTACCTCTCCTCTGCTGGTCAAAACAAGAGTCGGTAGCATTACGACCTCAAATTTTTCAGCCATCTCCCAGTTCTCGTCCACATCCACAATCTCAAACTCGATGTTCATCTCCTTCCTAAGCCTCTCAACTACAGCCTCAAAATGCCTGCAGTAGGGACAATGTTTGCTTACAAACACTATTGCCTTCATGTTATTTGGCCCAAAACGGATTTTCTTTTCTCTTTATTTCCAGAAACTCCAGAAAAGCCTTCCTCATATCTTCATCGAGCGAATCCATTAAATCTCTCTCAATGACCTTTGCATGCCTTTCAGGGAGGTCAACATAAAGTACCTCATCACCCTCAAGCTGTCTGCCGATTGTAACGTCCTCGATGGCGACAGCAAGCTCATCCCCTGCCTTAGCTATGGCTATGTTCTTTCCCTCCTTCTGCATTGTTCTCACCGCCCCCACTTTCGTTCCATCAGGCTTGATCAAGTCTACACCCCTCTTTAATTCTCCCGCAAGCACCCTAACGCCAACGATGGCTGGCTTGCTCCTTCTGAAAATGAACTCTTTGAGCAGCTTTATTTTTCCGGGTTTTATTAAAGCTTCAACCTTCTGCCTTTCCCTCGCCAGTTTCTCCTCCTGCCTCCACTTGACAAAGTTCTCGATGAGGGTATAGATAATCTCATGCGAGAAAATCCTGACCCCATACTTCTTCGCCTCCTCCTCAACTCCGGGAAGAAGCTTAACGTTGAAGGCGAGAACAACCTTGTTGAGTTCATCTCTGTTCGCTGAAGCATCAACTACATCCCTCTTGTCAACATCTCCGACCTCTGCCTTCTTTATCGGTATGTTTTCAAGTCTCAGCTCGTTTATCAAAGCTTCAAGAGAGCCAAGAGTGTCTGTCTTTAAAACAACACCCTCCTCGTCAGTCCTTATTGCGATCTCTTCATACTCCTTCTTCATTCTCTCCTCAAAGGCCTTTACATCCTCTTCACTCTCAACAGCCTCAAACTCACTGCCCGCAAGCACATTTTCGAGATTCGGGGCTACAATCTTTATTCCAGCGGCAGCCGTAACACTCTCCACACTCTTAAATCTGCTCTCGACCCTCATCTCCCGTACAGGTGGGGGTTTCAGAATTGCCTTGACATTTGTGACTATAACTTCATTTTTTCCAGCTACCACTATTTTATCTCCAACTTTAAGCGTTCCATCGTAAAGGATAGCATCACACGTAACACCAAGCCCCCTTTCTTCCTTAACCTCAAGCACCGTCCCCCTTGCCTTACCGCCGATGTGAAGCCTGAGATTCTTTTCAAGATATCTCTGAGCAAGTCCAACGAGTATCAGCAGCAGTTCGGGAATGCCTTCACCTTTCAGAGCGGAAATTGGAACAACTGCCACAGTCTTCGTGAAGTCGCTTATTCTGTCAAATCTGTCTGCTGAGAATCCGTATCTGTAGAGTTCAGCAATCAAACTGTAAATGCGGTTTTCAAGATTTTGCTTCGCAGTTTCCTCCTGCATTGCATAGCTTTTCATGAAAGGTGTATCTTCCTGACTCTGCCATCCCGGAATTCTGTCGATTTTGTTTGCTGCAACCACGAAGGGCGTTTTAAAAGTCCTTAGGATTGACAGCGCTTCCTCAGTTTGCGGCTTGAAACCTTCATTTACGTCCACAATTAGAATTGCAAGGTCTGCTAAAGCACCTCCCCTCCTTCTCAAATTCGTGAACGCTTTATGACCGGGAGTGTCAATGAAAAGAAGGCCTGGGATTTTGACTTCAACCTTCCATATATCCTTGCAGATTTGCTTGATCACGTCAATGGGAACCTCAGTTGCTCCGATGTGCTGGGTGATTCCCCCAGCCTCCTTTGAAACGACCCTCGATTTTCTGATTCTATCCAGAAGTGTGGTCTTACCATGATCTACGTGCCCTAATACAGCCACTATCGGCGTCCTAAGCGGCTTTTCATCCTTCTTTTTTTTGCTCATCTCTCCTCGTAAATCCAAGATTCATCAATTCTATCGTAGTCAATTATCTCACTCTCGTCAAAAAACAGAGAAATTTCTCTTTCAGCTGACTGAAGAGAGTCAGAAGCGTGGACTATATTCCTTCCCACATCTAATCCGAAGTCACCTCTGATTGTTCCAACTGCAGCCTCCACAGGGTTTGTGGCTCCAACAAGGCTCCTGACAACCTTTACAGCGTTTCTACCCTCAACAACCATCGCAACAACAGGTCCACTCGTTATGTATTCGACAAGGGATGAGAAGAAGGGTTTGTCCTTGTGCTCTGCATAATGATTCTCTGCAAGTTCTCTCTTTATCCAGAGCATCTTAATCGCAACAATCTTCAAACCCTTCCTTTCAAGTCTGCTGATCACTTCTCCGACGAGACCTCTCTGTACCCCATCAGGTTTTACCATAACAAAAGTTTTCTCCATGGGATCACCTTGAGTAGTGCTTTGTCCACTTCAGCTTTCTTGCCTTCCTCCTCAGCTTGAGCATGTTTTTCTCACACTTGCCAGAACAGAAGTAAAATACTCTTCCATCTCTTCTCACATACATTTTTCCTGTCCCTGGCTCAATTTCGTAACCGCAGAATGAACAGACCCTACTTTCCATTTTTTCACCTCACTGCAAGTTTCCTTGCCTCTCTCGCCGTCTCCTTTATCATTATGATATCCCCAACCTTAACAGGGCCGAATACATTCCTCGTTATAACTCTCCCCTTATTTTCACCTGCCAAAACCCTCACTTTTACCTGTGTAACTTCTCCATGCATTCCAGTCCTTCCAACAAGCTCTATAACCTCGGCAGGCTGTATATCTTCTTCATCAGCCATACTACCACCTTAAATTACTTTTTGAGACCTTTGATTTTCTCAACAAGTCCTGAAAGCTCTTTTTTCATCTCACCTTCGTTTATTATCGCGACGGACGCACAGCTAACCTCTATCCCCACTGCTTTCCCAAGTTCGTCTTTGCTTTTTACATAAATATAAGGCACGTTTTTCTCCTCACAAAGTAGAGGAAGATGCGCCACAATTTCGGGTGGGTCAACATCTGTTGCGATATACACAAGCTTTGCAAGACCCCTCTCTACTGCTTTTGTAGTCTCGTTTGTACCTTTTTTCACCTTTCCAGTCTCTCTTACCTTCTCAAGGAGATTCAAAGCTTCATTCTGCATGTCCTCTGGAACCTCAAACCTCACGTACATATCATCACCTCCTTCTTTACATCATCATTCATCGGCTCTTCAATAACACTGGGATGCGGTTTTAAACCTTTTGGTTTAAAAAGACATCTTTCAAAGCTAACGAGAAAGATGGAGGGGGACAACAACCACCGTCGAGAGACATACATTCCACATACTGACAATACTGGCTGAAGGATTGAAGATTTCCAAAGCTTAACTCAACTCATTTCCGTTGGCAGTTCGAAAAACCGCCCAAGGTTTTTAATGTAGTTGCAAACCCCTAATTTCAACCCAAGATGCCAAAAAATATATAATTAATTGTCCCTAAATTTTTACATGGGATTTGTTGGAGTTAGGAGTAAATCCGAAATCATTGATTCCTTTGCCAGATACATTTCTCCGGCTAAAGCCAGATTCTTCTCAATGGTCGGTATAGACTTCATTCCTACGAGAAGAGAAGGGGTTTGGTATTGGGATTTGGATGGACGGAGATTAATGGATTGCCACTGCAACGGTGGAGTTTTCAATCTCGGCCACAGGCATCCTGAAATAGTAAGAACTCTGAAAGAGGCTGTTGAGGAGTTGGATATTGGGAATCACCATCTTATCAGCGAACAACGTGCAATACTTGCAGAGAAGTTGGCTAAAGTTATGCCGGGAGATATAAACAGAACTGTTTTCGGTGTTGGTGGTGGAGAGGCGATTGACTTTGCGATAAAGCTGGCAAGGGGACATACTGGAAAAAAGAAGATTGTCTACGCCAGAGGCGGTTATCACGGTCATACGGGATTTGCTCTTGTTGCAGGGGATGAGAAGTATAAGAAGCCCTTCGAACCGCTCGCTCCAGGATTTGTTGAAGTGCCATTTGGCAATGCTGAAGCCGTCGAAAAGGCTGTAGATTCTGAAACTGCGGCCGTGCTTTTCGAAACCATCCCTGCTACGCTCGGCATGCCCCTACCACCGGATGATTTCTACAGGCGTGTGAGGGAGATATGTGACGAAAAAGGTTGCTTGATGATGATGGACGAAGTGCAGACGGGACTTGGAAGAACTGGTAGAATGTGGGGGATAGAGCACTACGGGGTGGTTCCTGACGTTATAATCACAGCAAAGGGACTGTCAGGTGGAATTTACCCAATCTCGGCAACGTGCTTTAAGGATGGGCTTGATGATTTCATGTCAGAGGATCCTTTCATGCATGTGTCAACATTTGGTGGGGCTGAGATAGGCTGTGTAGTTGCTTTAAAGGTGCTTGAGATTATCTCAAATGAATCCTTTATGAACAATGTCAGACATATTGCTTCCCTTTTGTCCAATGAGCTGGAAGGGATGAGGGAAGAGTTCGACTTTTTGGAAGAAATAAGACAGAAGGGGCTTTTCATCGGAATCAAGATGATCGAGGAGGGTTTTGGGCCGTTGCTGTCAATATCTTGTTACCACAATGGCATTCTTTCCGTTTATGCCAACAACGATACATCTGTGATGCAGTTCCTGCCCCCTCTTATCATCAACCAAGAACATGCAGACTACATCTCGGAGAATCTCAGAAAGGCTTTAAAAATGACTTCTCAGCGAAGAGAAATGGTTGAGATGATAAAGGCAATGCTATGAAAGTTGATGCAGAAATTCTGAAGGATTTTGAGGAGGAGCTGAACCCAGCAAAACCGGAAAACATAAAGATTCTTGGCTACGGAGAGATAAGCACAGTTTTTGAAATTCCAGAACATCCTGATATCGCCTTCAAGAGGATTCCGATGTTTAGATCAGTCGAACAGGTTAAGAAATACATTGACACCTATTTTGAATACACTGAATTGCTCAGGATGGCGGGATTAAAAATTCCCGAAAGTGATGCCCTCTATGTAACAACCAGTGATGGAGGAATCGTTCTTTTTCTTATCCAGGAGAAATTAGAGGGTATTGGCAACAAAATCCTACAAAACGCAACTTTGGAGGATGCTCTGGACGTCTTCGAGAGTGTTCTGAAGGAAATGAAGAAGGTCTGGGATTTCAACGAAGCCAGAAAGGAGAAAAGACTACAGATAGGTCTCGACGGTCAGATTTCTAACTGGGCGATTTGTGGTGGGGGTATATACTACTTCGACACGAGCACACCGATGATTCGCAAGAATGGTGTTGACATGCTCGATACTGATATATTTTTAAGGGCATGTCCCCCTGGTACAAGAATCCTCCTAAAAAAATTCTTCCTCCAAGAAATACTCGACCGATATTACGATTTCAGGTCAGTTGTGCTGGACATGATAGCCAACCTTTCCAAGGAAGGGAGGAGTGATTTAATCCCTCCTGCCATCAACCTTGCCAATGAGTTTTTTGAGCATCAGGGGTATGCCTTTGAACCCATCCAGCAGAGGGAGGTTGAGAAATATTACAGAGAGGACGCCTTCATCTGGAGCCTTTACCTCCATCTCAGGAAGATTCACCGCTTTGTTGTTACAAAAATCCTCTTCGGGAGATATGAGTTCATTCTCCCGGGTAAGATAAGGAGATAGTCTTTTAAGAGATATTGTCACCGACACGCAACTGCAAAAAGCCTTAAATATTCTTCCGGTATCACTCAAACGGGGATCAATAATGGGCTGGAAGTCTCACGGTTTCAGGTTCAGATCAGGTAGAAAACTGAGAAAGAAAGTTAGAGAGAGGGGAATCAGAATCAGAAAGTTTCTACAGACCTTTGAGGTTGGGCAGAGGGTTCATATAGACATCGAACCAGCATCGCAGAAAGGAATGCCACACCCGAGGTTTCAGGGAAGAACTGGACTTGTTGTAGGACAGAGGGGGAGAGCTTATCTCGTTCAGATCAGAGATGGCGGCAAGATGAAGACTCTTATCGTCAGACCAGAACATCTGAAACCGCAGAGTGGTTGAAATGTTCAAAGAGGTTAAGGATTTTGAATACATCACAATTTCCGAGGCCAAAGAGATAATGGAAGAGATCGCAAAGAAGAGGCAGGAAGAGGGAGAGCTTTTATTCGAGACACGAAGAGCCCTCAAGCATCTCAGGCTTTTTGCCAAACTTCCGGCAGAGAAGGCAAAGGAGCTGGTCGAGGAACTTATAAAGCTACCTCAGGTCGGGAGAAGGGATCTTGCAGTCAAGCTCGCAGATATAATGCCCCGTGTTCCTGATGAAGTTAGAATTATCTACGCGAAGGAGAGAGTAACTTTAACGAGCGAACAGATTGAAGAGATTCTTGATGTTATAGACAAGTACCGGATTTAAGAAAAACATAAATAGTAATCATACTATTTTGAGAAAGGAGCTGATGCTATGGAAAAGTCAAGAGTAGAGAGGTCCGAAACCAGGGACAAACTCGAGGATTACGCATACATACTCGACTTCATGCCTTATGGCCATCCTGACGATAAGAGACCCATACACAAAAGAGAACCTCTTGCTCAGGTTGTTGGAGAGAAATACTTTACACTCCTTGAAGTCAGCATTAAAAAAGACCAATCTCCGCTCGTTATGGATAGGGTGTACATAGGAAAGGGAGAAAGAGACGTTGTGAGAAAAATAAAACGCAGATTAAGGTATGAGGATTTAACTCCAGCTGCAAAAACAGAGCTACCCTACGTTCTTGAACACATAATAAAGAAAGATGAGAAGAGGTTTGTAGACTTCTTCAACAAGGCAGATTCAATAACAACAAGGATGCACCAGCTTGAGCTTTTACCAGGTGTTGGGAAGAAGATGATGTGGGCTATTATCGAGGAAAGAAAGAAAAGACCGTTTGAAAGCTTTGAAGACATTGCAAAGAGAGTCAAGGGAATACAGCGCCCCGAAAAGCTCATTGTGAGCAGAATCATATACGAATTGCAGAACCCCCAGACTAAATACAAACTGTTCACTTCTTGAAAAAATTAATATATTTTTTCGTTCTGCTATTTTCATGGGGATGATTGGAGAGATTACCACCTTCTTTGGAATGAGAGTGTTCACGGATGAGGGAAGATATGTCGGGAGAGTTGAGGATGTCATACTTGATCAGAATACTAGGTCAATAAGGGGTCTCGCTATAACAGACTACAACAAGGGATTGATTGACTCGCACGCTAAGGGAGTCATAATACCTTACAGGGTTGTTAAGGCTGTTGGTGACATAATCATCATTAAGGACCTTTTCAAGCGGAGATCAAGGATACCTGAAGTCACACAAGAATTTGAAGAGGAGCCTACTATAGAAGAAGCAGAAGTATAGAAATAACTATAATACAAATTCCAGCAGCAAGTCTGAAATCAATTTTCTCTTTTAAGAGTAAACTTCCGAAAATAGCTGAAAATACCGGCGAAGTGGCAGATGGTTGAACAACACTCCATGAATTTGATAACTTTATTGCCATGAGAAAGACTGCTACACCCAAAAAGGATAGGAGACCGCCAAACACACCTGCATAGATTATTGAGTCTTTTTTCACCACCTCATCTCTTCTTGCCGTGAAAGATAGCAGAATTAGACACAGGAGCATTCTTGTAAACGCCACCACAGATACTGGAAGCCTGTCAGTAAGAAAATCGAGGGGTAGAATGGCGAGAGACCATGAAAATGCTGCAAATAAAGCAAAAAAGAGGCCTGAAGACCTAAAATCTCCATCATCTCTACCATAGATAATATACACCGCCAAAAAGACCAAAAAAGCTGATAGGAGGGCATTGGGCTGTATTTTAACACTGTAAACCACAGTTGAAAGTAGGACGACGTAAATTGGATACGTAGAGGATGCCGGAAGAGCAACACTGACCGGTGCTCTTTTCAAAGCAGCAAAGTAACTCAGGTCTCCGATGTAAAAGGACAGAATTGCTGAAATTACTAATACGATTGCAGTATTGAAATCAATCACTGTTCTGGGTAAATCAATTAGTGCAAGAGGTAAAAAGAAGAGGGTAGCAAATAGGGTTCTGTGAAAATTTGCAGTGAAAGCTGAAACTTCAGCCACACCTTTTCTGTACGCTACTCCATTTAATGCCCAGCATACGGCCGCGGTTAGTGCTAAAAGTATCTCTATCACATCGAAGCTAACGTCCAGACGTATTATATAACGTGCTGTAATTGTATTTAACTTTTAATAATTGTTTATAGCAAAGAAACTTAAATTTTTTTATAATTTCGTTTAAACCACCATAATCCGCGTTT
>JAPDIX010000034.1 GCA_029259345.1 Archaeoglobi archaeon | reverse complement strand
GCCCCCTCTGCTGAGCCCAAAGAATTGCTGCAAACCCCAGAGGAGCTGAATGAGTACTACGTCTTCACCCTCTGCATCAAATGCGGTGCATGTTATTCAGTCTGCCCTGCAGCAGCAACTCTCGACGAGTATCTCGGCCCCGCTGCCATGACCGCAGCTTACAGGTTCTGTGCAGACAGCAGGGATGAGGGGCAGAAAGAGAGGTATGAAATAGTAAGCTCTTCAAACGGAGTGTGGAGATGTCACCTTGCTATGGAGTGCAGCGAAGTTTGCCCGAAGAATGTCGAGCCGGCCAAGGCTGTGCAGTTGCTGAGAAGGAAGACGGCCTTCAGCATACTCAAAAGCCTTTTGGGGTGGTAAAATGGGCGTTTCAGGCTGGTTCAGGTTTAAGGGAAGAAGTCCTTTCAGCTGGGCTTTTACATTTCAGCGACTGACAGGAATTGTTTTGCTATTATATCTGCTCGCTCACCTCACCTACCTCTCATCTCTCCTTGACAGAACAGGAGTAACTTACGAAGGCTGGATTGCAATTACCGTTTCAAGGCAGTTTCTGGTTTTCGATATACTGCTTGTGTTATGCGGAGTTTTCCACGGCGTTAATGGCTTCAGGATCATCCTGCATGAGTTCGGAATAGCATACGAATACAGGAAGCCGTTGCTGGCCATCTTTACTGTGATAGCTGTAGTGGTGTGGCTGTATGCCAGCTACGTTATGTACTCTCTGACAGGTGGTTAAAATGGAGTCAGCAAAGAGTGTTATGGAACCGGTGGCATGGATTTTCCAGATGCTCACAGGACTGGCAATGATTCTGCTCGTCACGCTACACTTCTATGTCACTCATATGACATCCCATGAAGCGCTTAAGTATGCTGAAGTGGTCAGCAGAGTTGCCCAGCCAGAATTCAAAGCCATGTATGCGGCTTTACTGCTTGTAGTGTCTTTCCACGCGTTTAACGGTCTGAAGGCAATACTTCTTGACACCACTGCAGGGATGAAGGGCAGAAAAACCATCAACACCCTGACAATACTGGCTTTCCTTCTGGCCTTCGTTTACGGGCTTTATCTCCTATTTTCAATTTAATTTTTTAGACCTTGTTCCATCATACCGGAGTTTCACCCCCATTTTGTAAATTACCAACCAAGCAAGCTCACACTGATCTCTCAAGTTCCTGCCAGCTATGTCTGGTTGATTAATTTCCAAGGAAGATGTAACGGCACCAACTCATCAAAGTAAAGTGGAAAATGAGTGTTGTAATGACCAAAACAAAAATTCGCTTAAAGTACAAACTGTATCTGATCTCGAATTGCTTCATGGATACAACATTAACGATATCAAGAGGACTAAGTATTGAACCACATGTAGATGCCACATAAAAAAGAGAGACATCTGTAGGAGTTGAAATTATTGGAGATAAAATTATAAATGAGATCGGTACTGCAGCAAATGGAACTCCCACAAGATAAGCTACGAGAAACGGTACCGTTACTATAAGCAAAGAATTGTTATAGTTTTTATCTAAATTAAATATTAGGCTAAATGTACCAGTTGTTTGAATTGCTTCAACAAAATAGAATATCCCAATCACAGCAAAGAATAGTTTAATGTCAAATTCTCGAAATCCTAAAAATAATTTTTTAACTCTTTGCGCTTTAGTTATTAGTAAACTCGTAAGTATTCCAGCGGTAACGGATAAAATAATAGGGATTCCAGCGAGAGTTAAAAATACTGGTACGACAATCGGAGCAAGGTTCACAAAGAAGTTGTATTCTGTTGTCTGTATTGTTCGATTAAGATTTGACTCCAGTGAATCATTGAATTTTTTTGTCAGCAATAGACCAATCAAAAATGCGAAAAGAAATGTTGGAATTTGTAAAAGAATGACTGCTGATACACTTGTTTGCGAAAATTTGGTGAGTAGTAACAAGCTTGGCATTAAGGGATGGATGAAAGACATCGAGCGCTTATACCATACATTAATAAGTGTGAGTATCTCTTTTCCGTCATACTTTTTTTCAAGATTTTTTAATATATTTGCAGAAAAAAGGGCGCTGCTTGGGGAAGGTAGCAATCCCAAAAAGGCCGGAATAGATATCATAACCCACTTTGGTTTGAGATGTGTTTGCAACCAGCCCAATATGTTCTC
The DNA here is from genome assembly GCA_029259345.1 of Archaeoglobi archaeon. Taxonomy (GTDB): domain Archaea; phylum Halobacteriota; class Archaeoglobi; order Archaeoglobales; family Archaeoglobaceae; genus Archaeoglobus. The sequence goes on along the minus strand of JAPDIX010000034.1, from coordinate 50,480 downwards.
AATTTGCTTGTTAATTTCCATTAGGTGGCTTAAAACACTTATCATAGCGATAGTTAGTGCCAACTCAATTGCTTTGTAATTTGTGAGCGTTTTAATAGCTAATACCGGGATAAGTTGTGGATACACCATTAAGTAAAGTGTCGTAGCAACAAGTATTGCTAAAGCCAAGTCAAATCCTTTCAAATTCAGAACTAAAAGTAATCCTATACAAAGAGTTAACCAAATAACTTCAAACATACAGTATAATAAAGTAAGAATTCCTTAAAAAATTGTTGTATGCTGTGTCTTCTCTCCTTCCTTTATTATTTACCATCTTCTCGTTGTTGGCACTCCTATTTGAGAGGAGCATAAGCAACCGCATTTCATGAGTTTCACAGGAGTTAATTGATTGGAAAATTATTTGAAGATGACGAGAAAAAGAGTATTTTGAATAAAGCGCTTAGAGGAGCATGTCCTAATTATAATTAGCACCAATAGTATTGTTAAATTAATCTATCAATATCTTTAAATTCTTTGAAATCAAGGAGAATCTCGTTGATTTTAAGCTCTGGGTTCAACCCTTTTTCATAAAGGGGTGCGAGACTATTCACACCAGCGAGGACTATCAGCAGTGCTTTTTTGTAGACGGGCAAGTTTAGCTTGTTATCCATCGGCGATGAAATTGTTAACACCCCTGTTATCCCTCGGGCGTTTGCGAGCATAACTTCTCTTTCTACGAACTCATACGCATACTCACTGAAACTCTTGACAGCCGTAACAACATATCCATTACCGGTCCTCGCGACTTCGTAAAGCGACGTGTAGCCACCCCTGATAAACAACAATCCCGGACTTATTGTCGTTCCGCTGTAGTTGATCATCTCCGTAAAACCTACCGGCTTCGAGTTTTCATATTTGAGTAATCCAGCAAACTCGCTACCGAGAACGATCCCGATATTCAGCATTATTACGTTATAGATTGTGCTTGATATTGCCCCTATAGCCATCTTTCCCTTCGGGACTTCAATTATGTCTAGAGTCTCTTCTTCATCTACTACCATAATCAGCCTCGAAGTTGTTAGGTTTGCGTCAGCGATGGTTTTCATAAGTTCCAGGCATTTATCGATTTTATCTTTGTCCACAATTGCCAGATTTGTTGGAACAGTACCGTCTAAGGTATATAAACTAAAGGTTGAGTTGAACATGTTATATTCAACGAGGTCTCTAAACTCTCCAAGCCTCTCGAACACCGTAGCGCGCTTAAGTGTTTCCATTCCCTGCTCCGTAATCGTTGCTTTGGAGGAACCCATCTTAATGCAATCCTTCCTCATTAAGTTCGTGACGTATTTCCTGACCGTTCTCTCGCTAACATTGATTCCCTTCTTATTGAGAATTTTAGTTATCTCTCGACAGCTAAGTGGCTTACCAGTATCTGCCAGAGTTTTCAGAATTTCTATCTGTATCATGCCTTTTCCGATCATCATGGATATCTTTAGCCACTGTCGCTTGTATTTACCTTTCCCTTTTGGAGATGTAGGGAAATTTTTTGAGTTCGTTTAATGCCGAATACAGTTACAATCAGAAGTACCGGTGCTAACGTCGTCGATATTGTCTTTTCCGGGTGATAGAGGACGACCAAACCAAGCGCGATTAGCCCACATCTTGTGAGTAAATCCATAACCCTGTTGTCGCTGAACTTGCCGAAAGATCCGAGAGTTACCGTTAAGCACCCAATGAGTACGATTCCGAACGCTACAAGCATTTGAGCCCCCGGCTTAACAACGAGATCTGGCCAGCTGAAGACAACGAAGATCAGAAGATATATTGGAATTATCCACTTCTGAGTGTAAAACGCCGTCTTCGCGAATGGTGTTTCGGCTATTCTGGATGTCACAGCTGCTATCAAAGCTACGGGTGGTGTAAACTCCGAGATAGCTGCGGCAAGGAATACGAAAAAGTGGGCTACCCATGGATTGATTCCGAAGAACGTGAAGTAGGGTGCAACGAGTACAGCTGTGAGAATGTACACTGCCGACGGCGGAAGTCCGAACCCGAGGAAGAATGCAAATAGGAAGCCTATGGAGATTAGGCTGAATATATTATCCCTTCCGACATCCATCAGCATCATTCCTAGCTTAAGCAGCCACCCACTGACGGTGAAGAGGTTTATTAGAATACCAAGGACTGCGAGGAGCAACAGAATGTCTGCCACCAGGATAGGATAACTCTCTATAGAGTCTTTCAAACAGCTAACGAGATCCCTGACCCGCTCTTTGAGTGAATAGTTATTGTGGAATATTAGCCGGAGTATTGAGGCTATTATAATGAATATGAAGACAGTCGTAAGAGCAGCTCTTATCTCCGGCCACCAGAGGCCACCCATTAAGTAAATGAGGAAAAGGAGGCCAAAGAAGAACGTGGCTGTGTTGAGCTTGTCGAGCATCGTTACCTTCCCGATCTGGGAAACTAACCCATCAGACGATGTTTTACCCGGTTTGATGTATTGGAGCGTCAGCAAGTATACTGTTAAAGCTATGGAGATGTAGTATATGAAGGCCAAAACGAAGCCACGAACTACAACTTCGAAATAACTCACACCTAAGAATTCAGCCATTATAAAGGCTGCTATTGCCATAACTGGCGGCATCACCAGGCCACCAAGAGCTGCACTTCCTTCAGTAGCCGCTGCGTATAATGCCGGGAAGCCGGCTCTTCTCATGGCCGGTATCGTGAACTGTCCTACGAGGGCAGAGTCTGCTGCTCCTGAACCTGTGCACATTGCGACGCCCATTGAGCTAAGAACGGCAGTTTGAGGAACAAGTGTTTGCTTCTTCCCAAAAGTACCGATGATTGTTTTTATCAGCGACCTCTCCACCTTGAAACCCCTCGCAACTCCCATCAGAAGTAAAAAGGCGCCGATTATGCCGACCCCAACCTGGGCATAAGTTCCGAACATTCCAAGCTTGACTTCAACGGTCGATGAGGTAACAATTCTTTCAAGCGAGATCCCAGGACTGCGGAGAGGACCGGGGAAATACTCCCCAAATAAGCAATAAACAATTAAAAGTATCGTTAACCCGAACAATACTTTGTGCTCTTTTCTCGCATATTCTAACATTAGGAGCAAGAGAACGGAACCTATGGTCTTGTCGAGAAAAGTATATGAGCCAGCTCTATAATATATTACATTCATATAATTCATTGGTAAATATATAGCAATAAACACGCATAAACCTATATAGAATATACCAACTACGTATTGAAGTTTTCCGAGTTTCGGATAAAGTGTACCGTGTTTTAACCTCTCTAAAACGTAAATTATGTAAGCTAAGGGAACGAGGGCGAGAACCCAAAACATCGCTCCCATGTATCCTGTAAGATAATAGAAGACTGCACCAGCAAAATAAGCCAGACAGAATATGAAAAGTGTGACAGAAATGAGTTTATTGTTTTTAGCCTCCTCTTCCATCCAATCCCTCCAAAATAAAAAAATTTAGAATTTACTTGGCGATATAACTATCCCACTCATCCTCCCAGAGCCCCTTCTCTTTGAGATACTTCGCTAAGCCTGGGTGAATCGGAACCAAACTCGGATCCGCTGACTTAACACCGAGATACTGGAATTTCGCAACATCTTCGGCGAGCGGTTGGAGACCTGGATCGACGTTCGGAAGATTATTGGCATTCCCTTCAAGTGCCTTTAGGATCTTGTACACGTCATCTTCAGAGGTCTTAACGCTGCCGTGGTATCCGAAGTAGAATGGTATGGCGTAGATCTTACCCTCCATCTCAGGATCGACCTTCTTTGCATCGACTTCAACCACCTGCAGTCCGGCCTCTTCGAGCTTCTTGAGTTCCTCAGGGCTCGGGTTGAGCGGGACTAGCTTGCCTTTACAGCTGACCATGAGTTCCTGCCCCCACGTGGGCAGCGATGTTCTTGCGGTTGTGTAGAGGGCGGTAGCGACTATCGTCCCCTCTTCAAGAGCTTTGCAGACGAATTTCGAGTCCACCTCTACATGGTTAGGCTCTACACCGACAGCATTAAGGCCTCTCCATATGTTTAGGTGGTTCATGTATCCAGCTGGGGTCAAGTAAACAGGCTTGCCATTTAGATCGCTCCAGCTCTTTATCTCGTCTGCCTTCTCCTCTGGTATTAGCAGGAATGTCTCCATCGTGTAGGCCCAAAGTGTCTGGACAGGCATCTGCTTGACTTCGGGCTTGAACCCTTCGAAGGGTCCAGTGAAGCCATACAGCTTGGGGAATACAAGATCAGCCGAGTATACGAAGTCAGACTCTCCTTTACAAAATCCTTTAATAGCTGCCGTCGTCGACGAGTATGGCTTTATTGCAAATTCATATTCGGGTGTATTGGCTTTTATCGTATCTACGAGCCCGCTTATAACTCTGTATCCGTACGAACCGGGATCTGCTGTGGCCCAAACGAGGGTCTTCTTCTCTTTACCTCCGGTACCCTCTTCTGGGGTTGCGCAGCCCGCAATCAAAACAGCGATCGTAGCTGCAACCAGCACAGCTATAACGCCTTTTTTCATACTTTCACCTCATTAATTTTGATGATCTAGACAGCTATAAAATTTTCGGAACTAATATTCGAAAGCTTAAAATAATAAAAAAATTCACGAACTATAATGTTTGATACATATTTTAATCTCATAATACAAATTTCACGAAATTTTTATATATGACAATAGTAGACAAGTAACGTATGAAAGAACTTGAGGATAAAGCTAGATTGCCCGAAAAGGTTGCTGCTGCATGGCACAAGTTCTACAGAGGTAAAATCGAAACGCTGCCTAAGTGCGCAATAAGGAGTCTCGACGACTTCAGCATCTGGTACACTCCAGGAGTTGCATCTCCATGCCGTGAAATATATGAGAATGAGGAGAAAGTTTACGAATACACAAGCAAGTGGAACACCGTTGCGATAGTTAGCGATGGTTCAAGAACTCTTGGTTTGGGCAACATAGGGGCAATGGCCGCTATACCAGTTATGGAGGGAAAAGCTCTTCTCTTCAAGTACCTGGGAGGCGTCGACGCTTTCCCGATCGTACTGGCCGAGCAAAACGCTGATAGAATTGTCGAAATAGTTAAAGCTATATCACCGACCTTTGGTGGGATAAACCTCGAAGACATCTCCACTCCGAAATGCTTCTACATCCTCGAAAGGTTGCAGAGGGAGCTCGACATACCTGTATGGCATGACGACCAGCTGGGAACAGCTACTGCCTCGCTCGCCGCTTTATACAATGCTCTAAAAATCGTCGGAAAGGAGCTCTCAGATGTGGAGATAGCTATAATCGGAGCTGGAGCTGCAAACATTGCGACATACAGGCTACTCAAAGCCGCTGGGGCAGATCCAAAGAAGATGTTCGTCGTCGACAGCAAGGGGATTCTGCACAAGGATAGGAAGGATCTCGAAGCTAAGAAGAGTGAGAACCCGTACAAGTGGCAGCTATGTCTTGAAACGAACGGTGAGGGCAAAACTGGGGGGATAGCGGAGGCCATGAAGGGTGTAGATGTCGTAATAGCAGCAAGCAAACCCGGACCAAGTGTAATTAAGAAGGAGTGGGTAGCAGAGATGAACGGGGACGCCATAGTGTTTGCGGAGGCCAATCCCATTCCAGAGATCTGGCCTTGGGAGGCGAAGGAGGCAGGGGCGAGGATAGTCGGAACGGGGAGGAGTGACTTCCCGAACCAGATAAACAACTCCCTCGTATTCCCAGCTGTCTTTAGAGGCATTTTCACGGTTAGGGCTAAGAAGATAACTGATGAAATGTGCATTGCTGCTGCCAAAGCTTTGGCAGCGTATGCGGAGAGAAAGGGGATCAATGAGGAGTACATCATTCCGAAGATGACTGAAAGCGACGTATTTCCGGAAGTAGCTACAGCCGTGGCTTTGAAAGCAATAGAGATGGGTTTAGCGAAACTTGAGATGAGCGAGGAAGAGATACACGAGAGTGCTAAGGAGATGATTACAGCTACACAGGAGAAGATCAAAACTCTTCAAGAGCTTGGATTCATTAACCCGCCACCAGCTGAGCGGGTGGTGGAATGAAGATAGCACTGCTCGGAGGAACAGGTAACCTTGGCAAAGGCTTGGCAGTAAGGCTCTCGCTGCTCGGCTATGAGGTAATCGTTGGATCTAGGAGCGAGGAGAAGGCTCTCAGACTTGCTGAGGAATATTCCAAAGTAGCAGGAGTCGAAGTGAAGGGGACTGTGAACAGTGAAGCCGCAAAGCTCTGTGATGTTGCTTTCTTCACGATCCCCTGGGAACATGTGTTCACAACAGCCGAGAGCCTCAGAGAAGAGCTTAGAAACAAAATCGTCGTATCCCCACTTGTTCCGATGAAGAAGGAGAACGGAGTCTTTATGTACGTAAGATTGCCAGAGGGGTCAGCAGCTGAAAAGCTCGCGAAAACTCTCGACAGTAAAGTCGTCGCAACTTTCCATTCAGTCCCTGCGGCGAGGTTTGCCGATTTGAACGAAAAGATCGACTGGGATTTGCCGTTGTGCGGAGATGATGAAGCAAAGGTAATTGTTGCCGAGATCGCTGAAAAAATGGGTTTCAGGGTCTTAGACGCCGGTCCATTGAGGAACTCGTCGCTACTCGAATCCGTTACGCCACTCATAATTAACATCATGGCGAGAAATAAAACTGGAGAGCTGGCGATCAAGTTCGTCTGATTGATGGTTAGCTGCGTTAATCACCATCTCGTCGGTATATAAAAGGATTGCATTCAGGGTGGAATATTTTCTGTGGAGGAGTGGAGAACCCATAAAACAGTATTTCAACTTAGACCCCTTTTCGAAAGTTGTTTGGGCTTTGAACTCGAAGAAAAGACGCCCGGGCCGGGATTTGAACCCGAGTCGCGGGCTTTCCGCGGAATTGGATTTTACCTACTCCAACTCCACGACAGGCCCGCATGATAGGCCGGACTACACCACCCGGGCTTCTTTAAGGCTTAGGGCTGTGAGGTTTTTAAGAATTTTGGTAAAATCACGGGTGAGTATAAATCGCCAAAACCTCCTCTCCAGCCTTCTCAATCCTGCAAAACGCAAATCTTTCAAACTGCACAACCTTCCCTTCATCCTGCACAACGTTCTTTTCCACCATACCTTCCCACGTTTTCTCTCCCAAAACCGTGCATTGGAGAGTTTCCCCATCTGGAAGCCAGTGGATTATGTTCTTTCCTTTCTTCACATCATCAAGCTCAAATCCTCTGAACTCAGCCTTTTTATCAAGCAAGATGTTGCAGAAGTCCTTCAACCTCACTACCTTTCCTTTAAGCCTCTCGAAGTCATCCCTTGTTACATAAACTACATTCTTCCCCCTCAGCCTCCTAATCGTCCCTTTATTTGGGTTGAGGGGTAATTCAACCTCAACTTCCTCGGATAAACCTTCAATCTCAATCCTGACAGGATCCCAGACGAAAAAGTAGCGATTAGCCTTAGGGTCGATAATCTTCCTGTTCTCCGCATAGAGATTCTTAAGGCTGATGGAAACGTCATTCTCCCCAACCCCAAGCGAAATGAAGAAATTTCTGATCGCTTCACTCTCAAACCCTCTCCGTCTGAAGGCTCTGATCGTCGGCAACCTCGGATCGTCCCATCCCTCATATTTCCCACTCTCCACATCCCTTCTCAGCCAAGAGGTTGAAAGTTTGCCAAACTCGAATATTTTCACCCTGCCCCAGTGCTTGGTAAGCGGATACTCCCAGTTAAAGTATTGGTAGATGTACCTCTGCCTTCTCTCAGAATCTATCAAATCTTTACCCCTTATTATGTGCGTAATCCCGCAAAGATGGTCTTCAATCGCAGACTCAAAGTCGAGGGTTGGATACACAACAAAACTGTCCCCCGTCAAAGGGTGAGACTCCCTTATAATCCTGAAAGCGACCCAGTCCCTTATCGCAGGGTCTTTGTGTTTCATGTCCGTCTTGATCCTGAGAACGACTTCCCCCTCCTCGTATTCACCATCTAACATCCTCTCCCACACTTCGAGAGCTTCTTCGGGTGAAATTTCACGATGAGGGCACTCAACACCATTATCTCTGTATACCTTGAACTCCTTCTGACTGCAAAAGCACGTGTAGGCTTTTCCCATCTCAATAAGCTTTTTGGCATACTCATAATACACAGGGATTCTCTTTGAAGCGTAGAGAACCTCATCTGGCTTGTAACCCAGCCACTCAATGTCTTCAAGATACCAATCATACGCCTCAATCATCGGTCTCTTCGTTCTCGGATCGGTATCGTCAAATCTGATGATGAACTTTCCACCATACATTTTCACGTATTCTCCATTGACAATTATCCCTCTCGCAGAGCCGAGCGTTGGTGGGCCGTTAGGGTTAGGGGCAAACCGCATCACGACCTTTCCCTTCTCTGCTTTTTCGAGAGGGGGTAAAGCTACAACCTGCTCCTTTTTCTTTTCAGCCTTTTCAACACTGAATTTTTGGATTAACTCTTCTTTTTCACCCTCACTCAGGCTTTCAAATTCAGCGATGCACTCTCTGACCATCTCAAGTACTTCTTTCACCCTACTCCTCAGTTCAGGGTTCTCTGCCATCACCTTACCCAATACTGCCTTCTCGTTCGCCTTTCCGTATTTTGCTGCGTTAGCAACCACATACTTCATTATAAGATCTTTCACGAATGCAATTCAGGGGGCAGAAATATAAAGTCTGTGAAAAAAGTTAAAAGACAAGGAACTACGGATGAGAGATGAATCAGAGTTTCGCACTGCTCGCATCAATTGCACTCGTTCTCATACTTATCAAAAGGCTGGGCATTGGAGTGTCTCTATTCATTGGCTCAGCTGTGCTCAGCTACCTATTATTCGGGTTTGATGGGTTCAAAATACTTCTACAATCCCTTACCAGCCCCCAAACCTTAGAAATTGTTGTGGTAGTCATCCTTGCATTCACACTCGGCTACTCCATGGAATATTTCGGAATGCTGAACGAACTTGCAGATGAGCTTTCAAAGTCCATTGGAGCTCTGAGCTTCGTTATGATACCTCTTCTCATCGGACTGCTTCCAATGCCGGGTGGAGCCTTGATTTCCGCTGTTATGCTCGGCCCACTTATGAAAAAATACGCTCTATCCCCAGAAAAAGCGACTTTGCTGAACTACTGGTTCAGGCACGTTTGGGTCTCCTTCTGGCCTCTGTATCCGAGCGTGATAATTGGTGCTGCAGTCCTTAACATCAATTCCTTCACCTTCGCAGCCTCAACTTTTCCTATCGCGATATTAGCGGTTGTTTCGGGACTAATGCTAATGAGGGGGCTCGAGAGAAGGTTCCGTATTTCGGGAGATACCTTCAAAGCCTTGATCCACCTCTACCCAATAGCCATCCTGCTACTCCTCTCTGTAATCCTCAAGTTAGATCTTCTGATTTCACTACTGATCGCCATCTTCGCAGTCGCGATCCACAGAAGGGGTGGTTTAAAGGATTTTGAAAAAATTCTGAAGAAAACTGTTGATAGAAAAATAATGGTGTTGGTCTTTGCTGTTATGTGTTACAAAAGTGTTATACAGTTGAGTGGTGTTGCCGAGAGCCTGCTAACTGACATATCTGCAGTGTTTCCCACACCCATTGCAGCCTTCATTCTGACTCTGATCGTGGGTTTTGCAACTGGCATTGAGATGAGCTACTCCTCTATCGCACTTCCTCTGCTCACCGGGTTTACGGGAATTGAAGCTGTCAATCCAAAGAACCTCATGCTCGTAATAGCTGCTGGCTATCTTGGTGTTATGCTTTCTCCAATGCATCTATGCTACGTCCTGACTGCTGAATACTTCGGCACAGATGTGAGCAGGACATACAGGCAACTTGCCCTTACTGCAGTTGTCGTCGCAATACTTGTGTGGGTGCTTTACCTGATTTGAACTACTGTTGTTTCATGTAATAATCCTTGTACTTTTCCCTCAGCATTCTTTTACTGAACTTCCCGACACTCGTCTTTGGAATCTCATCTATGATTATTATGTCATCTGGCAGCTGCCATTTCGCAAACCTCTGTTTGAGGTGCTCGTAAAGCTCCTCCTTGGTTATGTTATCCTTAAACTCGGGCTTTGGAACAACAAAGGCCAGCGGTCTCTCCTCCCATTTGGGATGAGGTATGCCAATAACGCAGGCTTCAAAGACCTTCGGATGTGCCATCAGGTGGTTTTCCAGATCAACGCTGCTTATCCACTCCCCGCCACTCTTTATCAAATCCTTGAACCTGTCAACGATCTTGATGTATCCATACTCGTCAATTGTTGCCGCATCTCCGCTCTTCCACCACTTCATGACCCCATCTTCAATGAAGGACTCGAAAGTTCTCGGATCCTTGTAGTAGCTTCCAGTAATCCAGTGTCCCCTTATGCAAAGCTCCCCAATTGTTTTTCCGTCATGGGGTAGCCTGTTCCCCTCTTCGTCGGCAAGCATAACCTCAACACCAAATACAGGGATTCCCTGCCTCCTCTTCAGCTCCCACAACTCTTCCTCAGACATTTCCTTCTCAAGACCCGGCTTGACGAAGTTGTAGCAGACAAGCGGAGACGTTTCTGTTGCCCCGTAGGCGTGGATGATCTCTATGCCAAACTCCTTTAGACCCTTCATCATCGCAAGCGGTGGCTCTGTTGCTCCGCTCCAGCCCCTGATGTTGAATTTCGGCTTCGGCTCCATCTTTTGTAGATAGTTCAGCAGAGGGATAAATATAGCCGGAGCTCCTGCCGTTGCCGTCACGCCTTCACTCTGCATAAGCTCAACCACTGGGGCGGGGTTGTCTGCTGTGTACCTTCCGGGAAATACTAGCTTACTTCCTGCAAGCGTAGCTGCGAAGAACACTCCCCAGCCATTTGCGTGAAACATAGGTACAATCTGCATATAGACATCTTCAGGTTTGAGCCCCATTCCAACCGCTGCTATGATTGAGTGCATAACCATTGATCTGTGGGAGAAGTACACACCCTTCGGGTTCCCTGTGGTGCCGGAAGTGTAGCATGCAGCATAAGCAGAGGTCTCATCAACCATGGGAAAGTCGTATTCTTCGTCAGCATCCTCTAACAGTTCCTCATAGCTGTAAACCTCTGGCAGCTTCGTCTCAGGAATTTCACCATCCGCCATTACAACATATTTCTCCACCTTTATCGCTGGAGCTATGGCCTCAGCAAGCGGTAACAGAGATTCGTCAACGAATATTACCTTTGCTCCGCTGTGATTTGCGACATAAGCTATCTCCTTCGGATGCAGCCTAAGATTCATCTCAAGAAGCACAGCACCAATCCCGGAGATTCCAAAGAAGAGTTCGTAGAACCTGTGGGTGTTCCAGCTCAGAACCCCTACCCTGTCTCCGACGTCAACACCCAAACTTTCGAGTGCATTGGCGAGTTTTGAAACCCTTTTGAAGGCTTCGCCATAGCTGTATCTGAACAAACTTCCATCCAAATTCCTTGAAACTACTTCTCTTTCCGGGAAGTTCGTCGCTGCGTATTTCAGGATGTTTAACATATTCAACTGGTAGTCGTCCATCATTGTAGACGGAAAACCTCTCACAAATCGCATCTTCTATCACCAATTTTAACTACAATTGGTCACAGTATTTAAACTTAACTTAGAAGTTTTTAAAATTGTGACAAAACATCTCCATTTTCAGGACAAAGTTTAAATTCATTGTGGCAAAGAAGCTGATGAGCCGCCGTAGCTTAGCTGGTAGAGCGTCCGGCTGTTAACCGGACGGTCGCAGGTTCGAATCCTGCCGGCGGCGTGAAAAACCGAATGCAAGAATCCTACTTTCCTTATTTTATTTTTCTCTAAAACTTATTTTAGCTTAATGCTATCGATAAGAGTTCGCCACTATAGCAATGAGAATTTATAAAGCCGTAGAGGACATACATTTAAAAAATTAACCATAGCCTCCAATATAGATAGTAAGTATAATTTTGGATTATTCTGCTTTTACCCTCCATCGAAATTTTCATATATTCTTATATAAAAAACATGAGAATTTACATCAAAAAAATGAAGAGCTTGTCAGTGGTGAGCGTTTAGCACCCTACAAAGTACCAAAAGTCATTTTGGTCTCAGAAGTAATAGGAGACGAGAAAAAAGTCTCCAAATTTGAAGCGACGAAGCGGAAATATAGGTGAGATAATAAGACAGCGAATTGGCTAAGGTAAGGGTTGTGGATGATTGTTGTTCACCCTGAGAACTGCACTGGCTGTATGCTCGTATGTTCTTACACATACACCAAAAAATTCAGCTTCTCAGCTTCAAGGATAAAAATAAGAGAGTACATGGCAAGTTCACTGAAGATTGTAATGAATGTGGGAAGTGTGTTGAGCAGTGCTTTTATGGGGCGCTGGAGATGGTAAAATGAGTTTCGCTGGCAAAATTCTTCGTGTTGATTTAACTAATCGCAAAATTAACAAATATGATTCCGATTTGGCCAAGAACTACATTGGGGGGTTCGGATTTTGTGCAAAACTTGCTTGTGACCTTATTAAGTCTAGAATAACTCCACTAAGTCCTTCAAATCCACTAATAATCGGTGTTGGAGCACTTGTTGGAACAAACGCTCCTGCAACGTCGAGAATTTACGCTTGTGATGCTGAGGATACTTGGGCCTAGGAATCAGCAAGACATGCTAGAGAATGCGGAAGGAATGCGGCGAGGGAGGAATTATGGCAATAGGTCAGGTGGAGAGAAGCCAATTACAAGCTGTGGCAGCATGGAGTGGATCTCGAAAAAGGAAAAAGATATGTCAATTAGGTAAAGGGAATTCTGCTGAAGCTAAAGTACTCCCTCGACAAGCCTGATTTAGAGAGCAGAATAAAGACAGAAAAGGCCCTGAATGGATTTGCTGAGGAGACGGAATCGAAAGACTACTGGAAGGTTTCGAAGTTCTTCAGGAAACACATAAAGTGCGTCCTTCTCTTTGCCTGCAAGAGGCTTGAAGGGATAGCAATTCCGTGGCACAACAACTGGATGGAGAGGCTTATGGGAGAGACAAGCAAGAGACTGAAGAACAAATGGATGTCCTAGAGTGCCAGAGAAGTAAGAAATTTGCTGAATTTGCTGCTGAGAAGATATGCTGAGAAAGATAGGTACGAATTGTTTATTGGGAAGTTGGTTGGTAATGGTTATGTGGGGGGTGAAATTCCAAGTATGATGAAACAGGAAACAAAATCTTAATATATTTGTAAATTTCAAATGATTTATGATTTGCCGTGACTATCAATTGACCGTTGACAAAATCTTCTTTTATTCACAGCAAATAGCTCCAGACCAAAAGCTCGTCTATGCCCCGCCAAGTTATCCCAGCAAAGAATTTACCTACGCAGAATTTGCCGAGAGGGTTAATAGACTCGGAAGTTTTCTTGAAACTCTAGGGGTTAAGAGAGGAAAAGAGAAGTGGGAGATGGGAACGAGAGTTGCAGTGATGGACTGGAACAGCATACGGTATCAGGAACTCATGTATGCCGTACCAATGTATGGAGCTACACTTTACACGGTCAACATAAGGCTCGCACCGGAAGAAATAATTTACACAATGAATGTTGCAGAGCCTGAGATCCTCTTCGTAGATATGAGCTTTGCCCAGTATTTGAAGCCAATTCTGCAAATGGTCAGCTCGATCAAAAAGGTCGTGGTGATGAGCGACAAGATAACCTGCACGGGGAAAGGGGAGATCCCAGAGTTTGACTTTGAGGTTGCTGAGTACGAGGAAGCACTTAAGGAGCAGAGTAGAAGCTATGAGTGGCCAGATCTTGATGAGTACGTTGTTGCAGGCCTTTTCTTTACATCAGGAACCACTGGGAGGCCCAAGGGCGTGTACCACACTCACAGGCAGTTTGTGATATCATCAATGCAGCTATCAATCGCTCAGGCGGAGAGGCCCTTTAGAATCAGCAATCGAGACATCGTTTTTACCTTGGTCCCTTACTTCCACATCTTTGGCTGGATGACACCCTACACGTCTTTTATAGGTGGAAACATGATGGTTTTCCCCGGCAGATACGAGTGGAGACACGTGACCGAGCAAATTATGAACTACCTTCCAATAGCCAAGAAAGTTGATGGAAAGGTTGTTGCGTCTGGCGTACCAACCATGCTTTACGCAATTGTCAACGAGGCAAAAAAGATGAAGGCAGAACTTAAAGGACTTCAGTTCGGCTACGGTGGGGAAGCTTTGCCCCTTGCACTCTATGAAGATGCAAAGAAGCTGGGCATCGATGTAGTGACCGGTTACGGACCGTCGGAAACTTTAACGGCCATAACCCGCTCAATTTTCATTCCACGCCTGTGGATGAGGATGGGTACTGACGAGGAGAAATTGAGGGATCACTTTGTTGTTAACAACAGCCTCGGTGTTCCAGTCCCGCTCACTCTAATAAAGCTGGTGGATGACGAGGGGGACCCTCTGCCGCATGACGGAAAAACCCCTGGCCGGGCTTTGTTTTGCTCACCCTCTATAACTAGAGGGTACTATAAAGACGAAGAAAAAACCGATCGTGCATGGAGATTTGGTTGGTTCGACGTTGATGACATCTGCACGATTGACGAGCATTACTGCATAATGTTCGTCGATAGGGAGAAGGATGCAATAAAGAGTGGTGGAGAGTGGATCCCTTCGGCAAGGCTTGAAGGATTCATCTCGACTCATCCAGCAGTAAAGGAGGTGGCAGTTATTGCAATGCATGATCCGAAGTGGGTCGAGAGGCCAATGGCAGTCGTTGTTGCAGAGGGAGACGTGACCGAAGAGGACATAAAGGAGTTTTTAATGAAAGAGTGCGTCGACAAGGGCCTGATGCCAAAATGGTGGCTTCCAGACAAGGTAGTTTTTGTTGACGAAATACCAAAGACGAGCACAGGTAAGATGGATAAGAAGAAGCTAAGAGAGAGATTTATGGAGAGATGAAATGGGGATTGTTCTACATTCCGGAAAGCGCACCAGACACATGTGCATCTTGCTGTATGCTTGCTATAAAAGAGGGGGAGCCAGAAGAACGTCTTCTGGGTAGGGCTAGTGGGAGGATGCCAAAGCTTAAGGATGACCTCATGCAGAGAAGTGTGATTGGACGAGTACGTAGAATTTGGGTTTGGAGGAATTTATGAGGAGGTGACGTTATGAACCTGAAGTTTGATCCAGACAGGTGTTTTAACTGCGATAGCTATGCCTGTTTGACGAAATGTCAGTATCTGAATTACGATTTTGAGTCTGCGAGGGAGGAGAGGATAAAGATCGCGAAGGGAGAGTACAGCAAGGTTCTTGAGGAGTGCAAAACCTGCTATTCTTGTGAAGAATACTGTCCCTACGGCAACCACCCCTTTTACCGCATAGTCGAGCTTCAGGAGGAGTATGGAATAAATCTTGCTCCGAAACCGATCTCCAAGCAGCTTGTTAAAATGTATGCGACAAAGGAAAAGGATCTGGCTGCAATAAGGGAGGTTGGTAGCAAAGCTCTTTCCCTTTGTCTTTTCCCCGATTTGAGAGACAACGTGAAGAGCAAGCTTTTCGAGGGTCTGCCGGTTATAATGGGAAGACAGATCTTCTGCAACCTCGTATATCTACACTTCGCTAACATGTCTGTTATAAAGGAAAGAGCTAGGCAGACGATAGAGAACATAAAGAAGTATGGTGTGGATGAGCTTGTCTGTTTCCACGACGAGTGCTACGGCTTTTTCAACTCCTATGCCAAGGCCTATGGCATTGAGGTGCCTTTCAAAACTGTGCATCTTTACGAGTACCTGTACAACTGGCTGAAGGAGAACGAGGACAAGATAAGGAAGCTGAACGTCAAGGTTGCCTACCAGAGGAACTGCTCCAACAGGCTCAGCCCCGAAACGGACAGGATTCTCGACAAGGTCTTCGAGCTCATAGGTGCAGAGAGGGTCGAGAGGGAGTACGACAGGGAGAATGGGATCTGCTGCGGAGCCGTGTTTCAGATGTGGGGTGAATATGAGCTGGCAGAGGAAGTACAGAAGAAGAACGTGGAGGACATGGCAAAGTCTGGAGCGAGGTTTGCTGTATTTAACTGTCCCATGTGCTACGTTGCACTGGCAGAAAGAACTGCGAAGGCTGGTTTGATGCCAATTCTCGTCAGCGATCTGTGCAGGCTCGCAATTGGTGAGATGCCGAAACTTCCGGGGCGTGATTAAGATGTACGAGGAGCTTAAGGCGATTGTTGGAGAAGAGTTCGTTTCAAAGGAGCCGGAGGAGTTATACATTTACTCCTCAGACCCTGGAACTATGCCGCCGGTTAAGCCGGATTACGTTGTGATGCCCAAAACAACTGAAGAGGTGCAGAAAATCGTTCTTCTGGCAAACAAGCATAAGGTTCCGGTTGTGCCGATGGGAGGGGCATTGTCGCTGAGCGGTTTGGTCAGGCCTCTTAGGGGCGGGATAGTTGTCGACATGAAGAGAATGGACAGAATAATCGAGGTAAATGAGAAGGCGAGGTACGCTGTAATAGAAGCAGGAGTGAGTGAGGGCAGGCTCAAGGCCTACCTCGACAAAAAGTATCCTTCTCTCCGCATTTCAACTCCAGACGCACCACCAATAGCTACTGTTACCGCCAATGCCCTTATTCACGGATCCGGCAGATTGTCTCAGATCTACGGCTTCCATTCGGAGATGATAACTGGGATGGAGGTAGTACTGCCGACAGGAGAGATATGCAGGGTTGGTTCATGCAGCGTTTCTCCCTACTGGTTCTCCCGCTCCCCCTTGCCCGACCTTGCAGGTCTGTTCATCGGCTGGTTCGGAAGGACAGGAATCGTTACCAAGCTGGGCATCAAGCTCTTCCCCAAGCACCGCTACAGAGACGTGATGATCTTCGTAACCGAGAATCCGTCTTATGTGAGCGACGTGATATGGAGGGTCGCCCATACCGAGATGGCAGAGGATATCACAGTGTGGGCGCAGCCAAGGCCTGAGTGGGCCGAGGGATTTCAGCACACCACCATCTATGTAACAGCAGACAGCGAGGAAGAGCTCGAATTCAAGAAGAAGATTATTCGCAATGCCCTGATGGACTACATAAAGCAGAAGGAAGGGGGATTTCTGTACCTTACACCTGGAATGAAGGCGATGTTCCTTCAAGAGCCGATGTCCCAGCTTGTCAGGTTTGCTGACGTCAGGAGGGGAGGAGGATTCGAATATGTTGGGGCAATTCTACCAGTTGATCTCTTCGATGTTGCCTACCAGAAGGGTCTGGAGATCGTGGAGAGGCTGGGAATTGACTGGGCCTTCAGCATACGTATCATCGGAAGATCGCACTGCATGATGTTCGCCTACGCCTATCCTTTTAACAGAGCTGACGAGGAGGATGTTGAAAGGGCCAGAAAGGCTCTGCATGAAACCAACAAAGCTGTACTGGAAATGGGTGGAATACCATGGAAGGCTGAGGCTCCAGCGCAGCAGCTGATACTGGAAAGTATGGATGAAGGGGCGAAGAGGCTGATAAAGAGTGTGATCGAGATGCTGGATCCCAATGGCGTAATGAACCCCGGAAACTGGGAGGTGAAATGATGTTGGAAAAGGTCAATTACGCAGAAATCGTTCACCGCTGCTTCAGATGTGGATACTGCAAATTCCCGTCAGACTACTCGGAGATCAATTGCCCATCGTATGCAAAATATAGATTCGAGACGTACTTCTCCGGCGGGAGGATGTGGCTGATAAGAGCGTGGATGAACAACGAGATAGAGTGGAGCGAGCACCTCGGAGAGATAATGTACTCCTGCTCAACCTGCAGAAACTGTGTTGAGCACTGCGTTTTCAAGTTTAACGAGCAGCTCGTAGATGTTTTCATTGCTGCGAGAAGCGATATGGTTGAGAGGGGACTGGTTCCGAAGAAGGTTGGGGAGTTTTTCAACAATTTAGCGAAGTTTGGCAACCCATGGGGCTACGCTGCCAAGAGACTTGAGTGGGTTGGAAGGGATTACGCCAACAACGAGTTTCTGCTGCATGCAGGCTGTGTTGCCGCATACGATGACAGGGCAAAAAAGTCACTGAAAGCTCTGCTGGAGCTGCTCGATGTTGCAGGTGTGGATTACGGTGTTTTCAGTGATGAAATTTGTGAGGGGAACGAGGCAGTCATCATGGGTGAATTTGGACTGTTCGAGCAGCTTATGGAGCAAAATCGGAAAAGATTTGAGGAGAGAGGTGTGAAGAAGGTCTTAACGCCAGACCCACACGCATTCAACGCCTTCAGGAATTACTACGGGTTGGATGTAGTTCACCACACTCAGCTCCTCTGGAATCTTGTGAATGACGGAGAGCTGAAAGTGGGGAAGGTTGAGGGGAAGCTAACATACCACGATCCCTGCTTTCTCGGAAGGTGGAATGGCGTTTACAAAGAGCCCAGAAAACTGCTGTCGAGAATTGGAAGTTTTTACGAAATGCCGAGAAACCGCAAAGATTCCTTCTGCTGCGGGGGAGGAAGCGGAAATTTCTACACCGATTACCTTGGTGGTAAAGATAGTCCCGCAAGGATGAGAGTTAAGGAGGCCGCTGAGACTGCTGAAATTCTTGTTACGTCCTGTCCAGTTTGCCTGATGATGCTTGATAATGCTGTAAGTGATGAGGGGCTCGAACTGGATGTTAGAGATATCTCCGAGGTTGTGCTTGAGGCTTTGAAGTCATGACAAAAATTTGACTCAGTTGAACTAGTGCCGGAATTGAGTTTTACATAGGGTCAGCTTACCTCTACACTGTCCCCATTTTTGAGGACAGCAACACCGTCAAAGTTCTCAGCAAACCACTCAGGATTCTCAGTATGGGCTGGAATAATTGTATCGGGATCAATTTCTTCAATAATCCACCTCAAATCGTCTTTCGATACATGTCCTGAGGCGTGGTAGCCCTTCACGAACCTCGGCTCAGGCCTTTCACTTTCAAAAACCATCTCGAAGCCGTAAACCCTGAAGTTGAATGTTTCGAGCCATTTGTAAAGCCTGAGGAAGTCAAACTCCTTCTCTTCACTGAAGGCCTCGCTAGCTGAATAAACGTAAACTCCACCTTCGGGCTTGATGTCCAGCAGGTGCTTCATGTCGTAGAACGAGAAGCAGAGGATGTAGCCGTCAGGATTTCGCCTTATCTCCACCGGATCTACGTAGTTTTCATCCCATTTTTCCATCACAATGTTGGTCTCCCACTTCTCCCTTCTGTCTTTAAGTTCCCCGTATATCCCAACCCCATCCATCCTGCTCTCGCCGTCAACGAGCTCTATGGCGTGGAGTATGTATGCTTCTTTGGCTGTGACAACAAGCTGTCTTGATGTCTTTTTCTGAAACGTTAATGTCTTCCCCCCTGCCAGCCCTAGTTCCCTCTATGATAAGAGTTGAAGCATCTTTCGCCTCTCTAACGAGTTTTTTAGTTTCGTCACCCATAATCCTGCCGGCAGCGCTCTGTTGCCGCCTTTAAAGCAATTTTCCTAAGCTTGTATCTGAACACGCAACAAAATTTTTAAATACTGCATGGCAAACAAACAGACAATGGGTTTAGTGTCAAGATTCGAAAACCCCTACGGATTTTTCTTTGGTTTTAGATACAGCTTTAGCTTTTAAAAGGAGGTGAACTGCGTTGGCTTCTGGTGTTTGTATATGTCTATGGTCTAAAAATATAAGAGGTGTTTTATATGGTTGGTAAAAAAAGAAGAATAAAAAGAATAATTAAGAATGGGCGGTCAGTAATACTCCCAATGGATCATGGAGTCACTCAGCCAGAGAAGGGGATCGAAAAAGTTGACAGAGTTGTCGAAGCGGTACAGGAATATGTGGATGCCATAATCATACACAAAGGAGTTGCGAAGAGGTCGGAGGTTATTGCAGAGATGGAGGCTGGACTGATTATACATTTAAGCGGTTCCACAATGTGGGCTGAAGACCCGAACGATAAGAGACTAGTGACAACAGTAGAGAAAGCAATCTCTCTTGGGGCGGATGGTGTGAGCATGCATGTAAATATAGGAAGCAAAACCGAGGCTAAGCAGATAGAGATGCTTGGTCAAGTGTCTGAGGTGTGCGACTGGTATGGCATTCCACTGCTTGCGATGATGTATCCGAGAGGAGGTATTGAGGTCAACACTGAAACTGTGAAACATGCGGCGAGAATTGGATATGAGCTGGGAGCGGATATAATAAAGGTTCCATACACCTTCAAGTTCGAGAAGGTTACGGCAATTTGCGATTTGCCTGTTGTCATAGCTGGTGGAAGTAAGGGGAGTGAGTATGAGCTTTACAGAAAAGTTGAGGATGCTATGAACAGGGGTGCTGTTGGAGTCGCTGTTGGGAGAAACATATTTAACAGCAGCCATCCAACTAAGGTTGCCAAGGCGTTGCACATGATAGTCCATAACAACCTGAGAGCGGAGGACGTGATGGAGTATGAAGGAAATATGGTTGTTGGCTGAAACTGAAAGCTGGGAAGTTGCCAAAGAGATGCTGAAAGATGCGATTGAGATCGGATTCGACGGTGCTGTTGTGAGTGAAAAGTTTCTGGATAAGGCAAAAAAGCTTGGGAGAATAAAACTCCTGCCCCTTGAGAGGGCTTTGATGAAAATAAGTTCGGCAGACGACCAGCTTAGAGCTGTTGAAAGCGGTGATGTCGTCATCCTGAAGTTTGAAGACTGGAAGGTTATCCCGCTTGAGAACATTGTGGCAATGAAAAAAGGTGGGAAAGCTATCGCTGCAGTTGATGACATAGAGGAAGCAAAGCTGGTTCTGACAACACTGGAAAAAGGTGCGGATGGTATAGCGGTCAAAGGCGATAGGGAAGAGCTGACGAACTACTACAGATTGGTTAAAGAGCAGAAAGAGAGCATTGAACTTCTGAGAGGTAAAATTGTAGAAATAAAGCCCCTTGGAGTCGGTGAGAGAGTTTGCATCGACACCGTGACACTGATGACTCCCGGAGAGGGGATGCTTGTTGGCAACAGGTCTGCTTTCATGTTTCTTGTGGCGAGTGAGAGTGAGGAGAGTGAGTACGTCGCTTCAAGACCTTTCAGAGTGAATGCTGGAAGTGTCAACGCTTATCTGAAAGTGGGAGATAAGACGAAGTATCTTGCCGAGCTCAAAGCTGGTGATGAGGTTGAAATTGTGAGTTATGACGGGAGAGCGAGGGAGAGCTACGTGGGGAGAGTTAAGATTGAGAGGAGACCGCTTATCCTTGTCAAGGCATCTGTGAATGGGGAAGAGGGTAGCGTCATACTTCAGAATGCTGAAACGATAAAGCTTATCGCCCCAGACGGAGAGCACATTTCGGTTTCCGAGCTAAAAGAAGGTGATGAAGTGCTCGTCTGGATTGGTGAGAAAGCAAGACATTTTGGCGTTGAGGTTGATGAATTTATTGTGGAACGATGAAGCTCGTTGCCACAGTTTCAAGTCTTAAAGAGATAAAACTTGCAGAGAAGGCTGATTTAATTGAAATCAGGCTTGACCTGTTCAACAGAGTTTGGGAGGCTATTGAAGAGATAAAACAGATTGAAAAGGAAATGATTGTAACCTGCAGAAGAGAGGGGGATGGTGGGAAGTTTAAGGGAGATGAAGAGGAGAGAATTGAGGTTTTGAGAAAGTTTGTTGAGGAGACCAATGCAGCTTATGTGGACATTGAGTGTGACATGCCGGATTCAGCCTTCAATTTTGATTGTAAAATAATCGAATCCTACCATAACTTCAAGGAGACGCCTGAGTATTCTGAACTCAAAAGTATAGTTGAGGGAAAGAGGGGAGACATCGTTAAGGTTGTGACGATGGGGAGGGGCAAAGAAGATGTTGGAAAGATGGTCAGATTACTTCTGGAGTTTGATGGTGTGATTGCTTTTCTTATGGGTAAGGAGTTTTCCTTCACCCGCATAATGGCTGCTTTCTTAGGATCGCCTTTCATTTACTGCTATGTTGGCGAATCCAAGGCTCCGGGACAGATTCACCTTGATGATGCTCACAAGATACTGAAAATTCTGGGGGGATATGCTTGAAAATTCTGATATACGGTGTCGGGAACATGGGAAAGCTTTTCAGAGACTTGTTTTACAGTAGGGGTTACTACGTAAAGGGATACGATATTGATGAGATGAAAAGGGATACAAACAGCATTTCAGGCTTTGACGTGATTTTTGTTTGCACACCCATGTATGTGCTTGAAGATTCTATTAAACACCTGATGAGAGAAGCTGACCCAACTTCCCTGCTCGTTGATATTTCCTCGGTAAAGAAGTATTCAATTCCAATCTTCGAGAAATCTGGTTTTGACTTTCTCAGCATTCACCCCATGTTTGGGGGTGACAGTGAGATTGCACTCTCGAATATTATCGTAGTTCACGAGTCGGGTAGAGAAGAAGAGAGTGTGATCCTCAGTGAGTTTGTAAAGAGTGGGGCGGTGATAAGCAGGCTGGATGTTGAAGAGCACGACAGAAAGATGGCAGAGATTCAGGGTGTGGCTCATTTTCTGCTTGTCTCGATGGCCGATTTTCTGAGATACGAGAAAGATGAACTAAGATACACCTCTCCGATTTTCACAGTTCTTTACAAACTTGCAAGCAGGATACTCAACCAGAACTGGGAGATGTACTACAGGATTCAGAAAAATGCTGAAGACGTTAGGCAGCAATTTTTGAAGAGAGCTTTGGAACTCCACGAAAATTTAAAGAGCTACGATAGGTTCAAAGAAACTTTTGAGGATTTGAGGAAAATTTACACCGATTACGAGTCGAGCACAATAATTCTGGAGGCTTACAAAGCAACAAAGAAGGCAGAGAGCCTTGAAGAGCTCAGGGGGCGTATAAGGTCTATTGACTCCCTCATACTAAGGTTGTTGGAGAGAAGGGTAGAGGCTGCAAGAGAGATAGCGGGAATAAAAGCTGAGAGGGGTGAGCCCATAGAGATCAAAGATGTGGAGGAGGAGAAGATAATGGATGTGATTTCAAAAACCAGACTTAACCCCATCAGAGTGAAGGATATCTTTGAAAGCATAATGGCACTTACAAAGGAGGAAGAATACAGAGTTACTGGAATACAGAGAACCGTCGCCGTTCTCGGTCCTCAAGGTAGCTTCAGCGATGAGATGGCACTAAAGCTTGTCGGTTCGAGAGTGCCGTTGAGATACTGCGCCACAACAGATGAGATTATAAAGCTGGTTGAGAAAGGTGAGGTTGATTATGGTATCGTTCCTATCGAGAACTCGGTTAACGGAACTGTTCTACCGGTCCTTGACGCTTTAATGAGCCATGATGTTGAGGTTTTTGGCGATGCAAAGCTCGAAGTCAATCACTGCCTCGTCGCGAAACGTAAGATTGAGCTGAAGGACGTCAAGACTATCTACTCTCATCCTCAGGCAGTTGCACAGTGCATGGGCTTCATAAACAATTATCTGTCAAACGCGAGCATTCGTTACACGTCTTCGACAAGCGATGCCGCAAAGATGCTTGATGATTATTCTGCAGCGATAATGTCAGAATATGCTGCAAGGTTCTACAAGCTGCATGTATTGAGAAAGGGAATTCAGGATTTGAAAGGGCGAAACATAACGAGATTCTACCTGATAAGACGTAAAACTGGTAGGAGAGAAGGAAAGATTACCTCTCTCTTCTTTGGAGTTGAAGACAGGCCAGGAGCACTGAAGGATGTTTTAGAGGTTTTCTACAGGAAGGGATTTAACATGAGAAAGCTTGAATCAAGACCCGCTGGAACAGGATTAGGAGATTACGTATTCTTCGTTGAGGTGGAGGCAGTACTCAGCGAGGATGATTTAAAGGATCTTAAGAACGTTACGGCATTCTACAAGGTAGTAGGAGTATTTGATGAGATTAAAACTCTGGACGTGTATAATTTCTGACCTCAAACCTACCATGTTTCGTAGTGGGTCAACATGCTCACAGGATACCTGCTTCTTCTACCCGGACTCTCCGCTGGATGTCCTATTGGCACGATTGCCATCGGTCTTACGAACTCCGGGAGGTCTAAGATCTTGGATACCTCTCTCTCATCGAAGGCACCAACCCAAACCGCTCCAAGGTCAAGAGCTGTTACAGCCAGCAGTATGTTCTCAACCGCTGCCGTTGCGTCCTGTTCAGCATAGAGCTTTCCCCTCTCTCCATAAACCCTCATGCTTCTCGGATAGTTCGCACACACAACGACAACAACCGGAGCTTCAGCGATAAACATCTGTTTCAATGCCGCTTTTGCCAGCTTGATTTTCCTCTCTTTGTTCCGAACAACAACAAAATCCCTTGCCTGCAGGTTTCCAGCTGATGGGGCAGCATTGGCAGCTTCAAGTATGAGTTGAAGAGTTTCATCGTCAACATCATCACTGGTGAATCTCCTTATCGAGACCCTCTTGAAAATTAACTCGAGCCTTTCCTTCATGGAAGAATTTTTGCGAAGGGTTTAAAGAATTTAATGTTTAACTCTTTCCCCAACCCTCTCTCTGAGTTCGTGGAAGATTCCATGTGGCATTAAGATTCCGATTGCAATCAGAACCGCATAAAGTACTACTTCATCGTTTACCGGGAGCGATGTAATTTCTATCAGATCTCTCAGCCACCAGTTTTTGGCAAGGTAAATGACAACAGCACCAATTAAAGGGCCATAAATTGTTCCGAGACCGCCAAGAACTGCAGATAAGATTATGAGAAGCATCAGGGGGACATCGTATAGCTCCGGGCCGACCGTATAGCGGTAGTTCACGATTGCCGCTCCAGCTATGCCAGCGAAAAAGGAGCTTAAAACAAAAGCCAGCACCTTATATTTTGTTGTGTCAATCCCGATTGACTCTGCAAGTTCCTCACTATCTCTTATAGCCATGAACCTCAACCCTATCCTGCTTTTCACTATCCATCGCATCGCGGCAACTGAGATGAGGAGTAAGGCAAGGGAGAAGTAGTATTTCGACAGGGTGGTGTCAACCAAAGAGTATCCTGCTATTGAGAACCCCTCCTCTCCGCCAAAAACGTCCCTCCAGACGAAGACCGTCTGCATGAAGACGAGGGGGAGAATAGCCGTCACAAGTGAGAAGTAATATCCCCTCAATCTAAGAGTGATTATACCAATAAAAAAGCCGACGAGTGCTGCCGCAAGCCCGCCGATGATTATTGCAGCTAAGGGGTGAATTGCAATTCCCATTCTCAGCGGAGTTTGGAGCAATGCTGCAACGTATGCCCCAAGTCCCACGAAGGTCGTATGACCGAGATTTACCTGTCCCGTATATCCTACCATCAGATCCCAGCTTATCGCAAGGATTGCAAAGAGATATGTCAGGCCGATGAGGTAGAGGTATGCTTCTGGAATTACTACCGGAAGGGCTGCAGAGACGAGGATCATTAAGAATCCAAAAAGCTTTGGGATATTCTTCATTCTTCCACCCCAAACAACCCTGTCGGTCTTACAACCAGTATCGTCACTATTGCAAGAAGCATGACAAATTCAGACCATCTTGCTCCAAGAAAGGTTATCGTCAGAACCAGTATGTAGCCCACTATGAAGGACGAGACTATGCTCCCCCTCAAACTACCAAGCCCACCGAGTATGACTATGGCAAAGGCATAGATTAAAGCTTTGAGCGAAGTTTCAGGAGATATCGCGAAAATCTGTGCGTAAAGGATACCAGCAAATCCTGCAAGAATGGATGAGAGAACCATAACCAGAATGAGGACCTTCTCAACATCTATCCCGGTAAGCATTGCTGCCTCACTGTCTTGTGATGTTGCAATTATCTTCTTTCCGATCCTCGTTTTTGAGACCATTAGGTCAAGGGAGACCAAGGATGCCACAGCGAGAACAAAAGATGCTATCCTCATATTTGTAACCTTAATATTGTTTAGCTCTACAAATCCTTGAACCAGAGGGAGCATGGAAATCCCTTTATCACCAAAATTAACAAGCAAAATCTGCTGAATGAGTAGGGCAAGAGCAAGAGTTACGATTATGACCATCACCTCATTCTTGCGGACTGGTCGGGTTAGCAGGTAAACGAGGTATCCGAGCAAACCTGAGACTGCCAGACCGGCGAGAATACTTAAATAAACGTTAAATCCGCTTCCAGAAAGTAAAATTGCCACATAGGCTGCACAAACAAAAGCCGCACCATGAGCAAAGTTCAGAATTCTCGATACTCCAAAAATTAAGGAGAATCCTGAGGCCACGAGACCCCAAATTCCTCCAACAACCGTGCCAAACACTATGATCTTGAGTAGGACATCTATCATGTGCCTCTGCGTTATCTAAGTTTTATTTACCTTACTCTATCCACGGTGGTAACTTTAGCTCTCCATTCGCAACGCTCTCCGGATAGATAATGTATTGCTTCCCGTCCTGCCACTGTGATATCCAGTTCCTGACGTAGTTGTCACCCCACATCAGGTCGTGGTTCTTGTAGAAGGCAATGGGTCTTGTCAGCATAATTGGATTTGAAGCATCGAATTTCTCAAGATAGTTTACCAGAACATCTGGGTTGAAGGGGTCATCCTCACCATCTTTTGCCGCCATCTCAACTACTGTCTTGTAGAGGTAAACTGCATCGTAAGCTCCATACGCCTGATGCGACTCTGGATAGTGGCCGTATTTCTTCTTGTAAGCTTCAACAAACTCCTTGCATTTCTCTGTCGGAGGAGCAGTAATGAGAGCACCACCATCAGCGAGGAATACTTCGTAATTTGCCATTCCATTTGTCTTGTTGTAGAGCTCAGCGTCAATTGCAGCGAGATCGTGCCCGGCAAGCAGAATGTTCGGTTTCAGCGTTACCCACTGCTTGGTCAATATATCTCCCGTACCGACAATTGCAAGTATTGGCATTATGAGGTCAGCATCCAAGCTATCAGCTTCCTGAATGAGCTGCTCATATTCTGAATAGCCTCTGGGAACTCTAACATCTTTAACAATTTCAACCCCCTGCTCTTCAAGCAGAGGTATGAGAGCCTCTACAACAGGGTCTGTCCAAACGTGCTCGTCCCTGATTATGTAGACCTTCTTGACATCATATCCGCTGTCTTTCAGGAATTTAACCATATCAGCCAGATCGAGTGCAAAGGTTGAGCCGTTGTTCTGAGTAACTCTGAACCAGTACTTGTACCTGTCGTAGTTCTCAGCGACCTTTTTGGCATGTGCGGGTGAGGATGCATCTGCAAGGAATAGGGTTTTTGTCTCTGCCATCGTCTCCATCATCGTAAGCATCACACCGCTCGAAAAACCACCGATTACGACATCAGCATTTTCTATGGTCGCAAGTCTCCTAAACTCTGTTGAGGCTGTATTAGAATCAAGCTTAGTGTCTCCAACAACCACCTCAACCGGATATCCGAGTATACCTCCCTGGGCGTTTATTTCCTCCACAGCAAGCTTCACAGCTTTCTCTTCTGCCATCCCCTCTGGTGAAGACATGGGACCAATTACACCGATTACCACCTTTCCCCTCTCAGCCTTCTGTCCTCCCTGCACACACAGTGATGTTACAGCAGCGAGCAGTATTAAGAGTGTTAGCACAGCTTTAGCATATCTCATGTTGTGAACGAGCACAGCAAAGTATTTAAACCTTCCTCAAACATTAAAGGTTATGCTAAGAGTCAAAGAGGTGCACAAGAGTTTCGGTGAACTCAAGGTTCTTGAAGGTGTAAATCTTAAGGTTGACAAGAGTGAGAGGGTTGGTATTATAGGCCCAAACGGGGCTGGAAAGACGACCCTCTTCAACATAATCTCCGGTTTTCTCAGACCAGATGATGGCAAGATTCTATTCAAGAACAAAAACGTTGTTGGTTTAAGACCGAATAAGCTTGCAAAAATGGGGTTGGTCAGAACATTCCAGATTGTTAAGGTGTTCAGCAACATGACGGTTGAAGATAACCTGCTAACCATCTCCTCTGATCTTGACTACCTTAGGGATTTCGGTTTATGGGAAAAAAGAAGAGAGATTGCAGCAAATCTATCCTACGGAGAACTCAGAAAACTGAGCATTGCTCTTGCTATTGCCTCTAACCCGAAATTGCTTTTGCTCGATGAACCGTTCTCCGGCCTTAGTCCTAAGGAGGCGGGGGAGCTTGCAGACATAATCAGGGACATACATTACAACGGCCAGTCTACCGCGATAATTGAGCACAGGCTCAGCGACCTGTTCGATGTTGCGGAAAGGGTTCTGGTCTTGAATTCAGGGAGAATAATATTCGAGGGGCAACCCGATGAAGTTGTGCAGGAAAAGTCTGTTATAGAGGCGTATCTCGGTAAAAAGTATGCAAAAGTATTTGCTTGAAATCAAGAACCTTTACGCGTATTACGGAAAAGCCGAAATACTCAGAAATATAAGCATTTACGTTGAGAAGGGAGAATCTGTAGCGGTTTTAGGCCCAAACGGTGCTGGAAAGACGACTCTACTTAAATCCATTTGCGGACTTGTTGAAACTAAGGGGGAGATTCGATTTAACGGAGCGGATATTTCCAAACTGAAGCCCCACGAAAGAATAAAGCTCGGAATTGCCATAAGTCCTGAAGGTCGAAGGTTGTTTCCCGAAATGACGGTTGAAGATAATCTGCTACTTGCTGGAAACGGTGAGATGCTCGAATTCGTTTACAACCTGTTTCCAAATTTAAAGGAAAAGAGAGAGCAGCTTGCAAAAAACATGAGCGGTGGAGAGCAGCAAATGATTGCCATCGCAAGAGCTTTGATGCTCGAACCGAAGCTTTTGTTGCTTGATGAGCCCTCCATGGGTCTTGCCCCCATCGTTGTTGAAACAATAGCTGAGGCTATAGACAGAACAAGGGATGAACTTGACATATCAATCCTCATAGTCGAACAAAATATACAGATGGCCTTTGATGTTGCAGACAGAGCATACATTCTTGCAAGCGGTGAGGTTGTAAATGAGGGGACGATTGATAATTTACAGGAGATAGAGAAAGATTACTTCGCTTAGTGTAAAAGCTAAGCCCCCAAGCTGAAAATTGCCTCCCAAATCCTTTCTTCAATTCCAAGCCTCTCCTCCTCTTCGTGAAGATCAATGGCTGTAATGATTGCTGAAATTTCCTCTCTTGTGAAGTCGCTCTCCATGAATATTTCGTCCAGCTTTGCCTTTATCGGTCTGAAAGCTGCTATATATCCCTTCACTTTCTCCGCAATGTTCCTCTCCTCAACGAATTTCGTGTGGATGTTTCCTTTCACAAACTCTTCGTCGTTCATCACTGCAATATGGAATGGAATGTTAGTTTCAACACCCTCAATCACATATTCGTAGAGGGCCCTCCTCATCCTTGCAATTGCCTCTCTTCTTGTCTCCCCATATGTGACAAGCTTTGAAATCATACTGTCATATTCCTCCGGAATGCGATAACCCATATGGATGCCACTATCAACTCTTACACCTATCCCACCCGGACTTCTGTAGTGCAATATCCTTCCGCTTCTTGGATAGAAGTTAATGGGGTCTTCAGCGTTGATTCTGCACTCTATCGCATGCCCTCTGAGCGTAATATCCTCCTGATCATAGTGTAATGGTTCTCCATCAGCTATCAGAATTTGATATTTCACAATATCTATCCCCGTGACTATTTCAGTAATCGTGTGCTCAACCTGCAGTCTTGAGTTTATCTCGAGGAAGTAAAACTCACCATTCTCATACAGAAATTCAAATGTTCCCGCGTTGGTGTATCCGATCTCCTTAGCACCTCTTACCGCAAGTTCGCCGATTTTTTCCCTTAAATCCTCATCAACTGCTGGAGAAGGTGATTCCTCAATCAACTTCTGATGCCTTCTCTGTATACTGCACTCCCTCTCCCCCAGATGAATTACGCTTCCGTGTTCATCTGCGATAATCTGAACCTCAATGTGTCTCGGCGTTGCGAGATATTTTTCAAGATATATCGTTGAGTCCTTGAAATAACTCTCTCCCAGCTTTTTGGACTTCTTAAAGGCTTCCTCCAGCTCAGAAGGGTTGTTTACAATTACAATACCTATGCCCCCCCCACCGCCGGACGCCTTAACAGCTACGGGATAGCCGAGCTTTTCAGCCCATTCAAAGGCGTCATCAACACTATCAATTTTCGGTGAACCGGGAATAACTGGCACACCAGCATTTATCATCTTCTCCCTTGATCTAACTTTAGACCCGGCCGTCCTGATAACCTCCGGGCTTGGGCCGATGAACGTAAACCCTTCTTCCTCACACCTCTCAGCAAATTCGGCATTTTCTGCAAGAAACCCATAACCGGGATGAATGGCATCAACCTCAGCCTTTTTCGCCACTTCAAGAATTCTCTCAATATTCAGATAGCTTTTTCTCGGATCAGCCTTGCCGATATAGTAGTCTTCATCCGCGTAAACCCTATGGAATGCTTTCTTGTCTGCTGAGCTGTAGACGGCGACACTTCTGATTCCAAGCTCTCTGCAGGCCCTCATCACTCTTACCGCTATTTCCCCTCTGTTTGCCACCAGCACTTTACTGAACATCCAGTTTAAAAGCTAAAACTTCCGATTTAAAAACCTTTTTTCAAATAATGCTGCTACAATACATAATTTAGAGGATAGAAATATCTCGGATACGTATTTGATTTGTACTACCTTCAGAGAATTTTATTTTGTAAGTTAAAATAATTAATTTTGCCACCGAAAACAATTTAGAGCGAATGCAATTTGTGAACATAATGAACGAAGTTAAGGTGTTTGACACAACTCTCAGAGATGGAGAGCAGATGCCAGGAGTTTCTTTGCCCCTGAACTACAAAGTGAGGATTGCGAAGCAACTCGACAAGCTTGGGGTTGATGTTATCGAAGCTGGATTTCCCTCTGCCACGAAAGGTGAGTTTGAAGCTGTTAAGGAGATAAGTTCACTAAACCTCAATGCTGACATTTGCGGGCTTGCAAGAATTGTTAAAGAAGATATTGACGCTGCCCTTGATGCTGACGTTGATATGGTTCATATCTTCGTTCCCACCTCTGATATTCAGATTGAACACACTGTAAAAATGACTAAGGAAGAAATTATCGAGAAATCTGTTGAATGTGTAGAGTATATCAAGTCTCACGGTTTAAAATGCATGTTTTCCGCAATGGACGCCACGAGAACAGATATTGCTTATCTAAAGAAGATATTCAAGGCTGTTGAAGATGCCAATGTTGACATTGTGAATGTTCCTGACACCGTTGGTGTTGCAACACCATTCAAGTTCCACGAGGTGATAAAGCAGCTCAGAGAACACCTGAAAGTCCCAATTGACGTTCACTGCCACAACGATTTTGGTCTTGCAGTGGCAAATACCTACGCAGCAGTTCTTGCCGGAGCAAATGAAGTGCAGGTTACGGTGAATGGTATAGGAGAGAGAGCCGGTAATGCTGACTTAGCTCAGGTAGTAATGATTCTGCATTCGATTGAGGGGATCAAGACAAATGTTAGAACTGAACATCTTTTCGAAACATCAAAACTCGTAGAGAGGCTCACAGGGATTAAAATGCCCCCCAACACCCCTATTGTGGGGGATAATGCCTTCAGCCATGAGAGTGGAATTCACGCCCACGGAGTGCTGATGGAGTTCTCAACCTTCGAACCGGGAGTTATAACCCCCGAGATGGTTGGGCATAAGAGGAGAATCGTCATCGGGAAACACGCTGGCAGGCACCAGATCAGGAAGATTCTGGAAGATGCGGGATACGTTGTTGATGACGAGATTCTCAACAAGATATTCGAGAGGGTCAAAGAGATTGGAGATAGGGGCAAGAGGGTTACAGACCTTGACCTCTTTGCCATTGCGGAGGTTGTGATAGGAGAGCTCAAGAAGGAGGAGAAAGCGATACTTGTTGATGAAGTTACCGTGCTTACCGGTAATAAGATTACACCGACTGCGGTTTTGAACGCAGAGGTCTTTGGGGAAAGGAAGGTAACCTCTGCAATCGGTGTTGGGCCAGTAGATGCGTCGCTCAAAGCTGTCACTGGGCTTCTGGGGAAGAGTGTGAAGATAACTGAATTCAGAATGGATGCCATTACCGGCGGTAGTGATGCTCTGGCTGAGGTGTACGTCACGGTTGAGGATGACGAGGGGCACTCCTTCACAGCCAGAGGTGCAGCGCAGGATATTGTCATGGCATCCATAGATGCGGTGATGAACGCTGTGAACTACCTTTTGAAGATGAAGAGCAGAAAATAATCAATAGGTGAAAAATACGGGTGGAATGCTCACGTAAGCAATCTTCCCGCAACCCATTTCCTTTAAAATTTTTATCGCCTCATCCATGTTCTTAGCCGACTCGAATCCAAGTGGTTTTAAAGCTGGGGACTTGCTGCCAGCAACTACAACCTTTTCAAGTCTTTCCATGCCCAGAGCACCCCAGTAGTAGGCAATCACGGCATGGGCGGGATGATATGCAAGTCCATTCCCATAGGCATTCATGAGCTTTGAATTTTCAACAAGCTGCCTCTCGGCACTCTCAAGTCCATCAAAGTCCGTCTTTCCCTTGGAAATGTATTTGTAGTAAAATTCCCGGTAAGCGGGATGCTGCTTTTCATCAAAAACCTCATAAACAGGATTCTGAACAACAAAAAATGCTCTCTTCCTTAACATTTTCTCAAACATGTTGCACAGATATCCCCTTACCATTGTGTGGAACAGAATCGGGTTAAGCTCCGAATTTACGCTGTAAGGGGACATGTTCGGCAGTCCGAATATGAGGGCATCGTACTTCTCCCCGACTTTCAATCCTCTGTGCTCGTAAACTCTCTGGAGCACTTCAGGATGCACTTCATCAACCTCGCCTGCTGCAACGTAGGCAACCTCGTAACCTGCTCTGTATCTTCTCCTTACTGCTGATTTTATGTGTGAGGGCATCATGTTGGATAAAGACATCAAAAGCTTCTGGCCAAGTTTATCGTTTCCCCTGACATTTCCCCATGCTTTGCTGACAAATCCTCTGTAAAAGCTGTTGTTCAACACAGCATCAACATGAACGACAGGAATTCGCTCAGCAACATGCCTGCCAATCTCCTCTATAATTCTGTGCATATCTGAATGCGGATTTATATATGAGGATTTTTTCAGGACTTGAGGGAGATGATGCTGCCTGATGCAGGTGTAACTCCCCAGCCCAACAGCAATTGACTTCCATCCTCCGTTCATCGGGAGGAATGGTACGCTCAGATAGATTATCACATCCGATTCGGCAGCATACCTGTTTATCTCAACGACGTATCCACTTTCGGTTTCTCCAAGCGATACAACATCCCTGCAGTCATGGTTCACCACTCTGTAAGCTGATGCCACTTCCCCGAGCATTTGCCTGAGTTCCGCATTACTGCATTTCCTGTGCATTCCCGTAGCGCATACAAGCGTCACCTGGTCTTTACCAATACCTTTCAACTTTCTCAAAACCTCTTTAACCATGAGCCTTCTTGGATCGGTTTGAGGGAGGGGTAGAGGAACACTTACGTCATCAAAGGCTATGACCACTTTGGAGTTCTTGCTCACTTTTATCTCTGCATCATCTATCGCCTTTTTTACAATCTCATGGGCTGGTTTAGATGTGGAGACTGGTTCGGGAGGGTAGATTACGTCAACTTCATCCGGAAAGTCGTAAATTTCAACCTTATCCCCGTTGAAGATTATCTCCCTCATACCATCCTCCTTAGCATCTCACAGGGTTTGAAGGTCTCCGCCCCCGTCTCCCCATATTTTTTATCCAGCACATCAAGGATTGTCGCGTAGCCGAGCATTTCTGCAATATCTATCACCCCCGCAGGTGAGCCAAGTGCGAGACTGTAGGCTCTGTTCACGGTATCTCTATCAGCTAAACCCTCTTCAATTTCTCTAAGAGCTTCATTTACCGTTGCGGCCGCCATTGGAAGGATATCTGCTGGTTCAGCTTCAGGAATTGCAGCACTGCCGTTTATCCACCTGTAAAATCCCTCCCCACTCTTTTTACCCAGTTTGTCCCACTCAACCATCCTTTCAAGCAGCCATCTGAAACCCTTTGAAAGCTCAAATCTATCACCATGAGCCTCTATAAGGCTGTCCTGAACCATCAGAAGGACGTCTATCCCGATGTAGTCAATCAATTCAAAAAAGCCTACAGGTGAACCAAGGCTTTTTACCGCTGCATCAACTTGTGGTGGCGAGAATTTTCCCACGTCCCAACCTATAGCTGCGACGGCAGCACAGAGAAACCTGTTGAATACGTGTCCTCTGCTATCTTTTTTCAGCACGACGGGCTCTTTCCCTATGCTTTTTACAATTTCAATCACCTTAGACATATATTCCTCAGCCAGTGTCTCTCCTCCGACCTCTACAATCTCTCTCAGTATGGGAGGATTGGAAAAGTGGAACAAAGTGAACCTATCTGGTCTTTTCAACTTTACAGCAAGCTCGGAGGGTTTAAATGATGAGGTGTTGGTCGCGATTATGCAGTCCTCAGACAAGATATGCTCAAGCTTTTCGAAAAGCTCGATTTTTACGGGGAGCTTTTCAATAATTGCTTCAACGACAAAGGAGCAGTTTTCCAAGTCCTTTATATCCAAGATATATTTTATTTTCGAAACCAGATCATCCCTCTTCTTTAAGCCAGCCTCCATAAGTTCCCTCAAAATCTCCCCCTCATGCCTTTCCTTAGCCTTCTTCAGGGCTCCCTCACTTACGTCAACAAGAACCACGTCATAGTCAGCGTTGGCAAAAAGAGCGGCTATCGCAGCGCCCATCGTTCCTGCCCCTACAACCCCCACCCTTAGCATGTTCTAAATTGAACATGATTTACTAAATACTTTTGGGAAGGAACACCAAAGACCAACCGACCACACCACACCAACCACTAACATTATAAATGAGTTCAGCGAAAAGTATATATACTCTTGCGAAAACCTTATATACTGCATGAAAAAGCTCAGACCGCTCGGTAAAATTAAACACATGTCAAAGTCTGGAATGCTTGTAGTTGCTTTAAATCCTGCATACATCCCCAAAATTGGGGATAAGGTTGTTACAAGGAAGATGGAATATATTGGTGCTGTTAACGACATTATCGGTCCAGTATCATCCCCTTACGCACTCATCAGACCGAAAAACTCCGAGAGAATCGTGTTTGAAGATTTATTTGCGGTGAAGGAGTATGGCGGAGGTAGAAAAGGTAAAGGAGAAGGAAGTAGAAAAGGAAGTAGAAAGAAAGGAGATAGAAAGAGAGGAGGATATTGAAATCTGTCCTGAGTGTGGAAGCCCGCGTTTAATTCGCGATTATCGTAGGGGGGAATTCATCTGTCAGGATTGCGGGCTTGTAATCGAAGACAAATATATAGATGCTGGCCCTGAGTGGAGAGCCTTTGATAGCGAGCAGAGAGATAAAAGGAGTAGAGTTGGCGCCCCCGTAACCTACACTATCCACGATAAAGGCTTGTCAACCATCATTGACTGGAGCAACAAAGATTACTACGGAAAAGCCATATCGGTTAGGAACAGGGCACAGCTTTTCAGGCTTAGAAAGTGGCAGAGGAGAATCAGAATAAGCAATGCTACTGAGAGAAACCTTGCTTTCGCTCTTAGCGAGCTTGACAGAATGGCTTCGGCCCTCGGAATGCCGAAAAGTGTTAGAGAGACTGCCGCAGTCATTTATCGTAAGGCTGTTGAAAAGAACCTCATCAGAGGTAGGAGCATTGAGGGCGTTGTAGCTGCAGCTCTGTATGCTGCCTGCAGACAGGCAGGTGTGCCCAGAACACTTGATGAAATTGCCACATACTCAAGAGTTGACAGAAAGGAAATAGGCAGAACTTACAGGTTCATCACGAGAGAGCTTGGATTGAAGCTCATGCCCACTAGCCCGGCAGATTATGTGCCGAGGTTCTGTGCCGCCTTAGGCTTGAGTGGAGAGGTTCAGAAGAAGGCGATCGAGATTATAAAGAAAGCTGAGGAAAGGGAGCTGACGAGCGGTAGAGGTCCAACAGGCGTGGCTGCTGCGGCGATATATGTTGCTTCCATCCTGCTGGGTGAGAGGAGGACTCAGAGAGAGGTCGCAGAAGTTGCCGGGGTTACCGAAGTAACAATAAGGAATCGCTACAAGGAGTTGGCTGAAAAGCTCGGTATTGAAATTATTCTATAATTTTTTAAATTTAATGGAGTGCCTACAAATCAAATTTTTCGACTGGAAAAAACTCTGTTATGTGTATAAGGACGTTTCCACCCTTAATTATATTGTAATTCCTCACAATAACTTTTCCCCCCTCTTTTATCCCAAGCTCCTCAGCAAGTCTTTCATTCGCATCAATTACCTTGCTCCACCTTATCTCCCTCCTCGCCTCAATTCCGTGTTTTCTCATTATCCTGCCAATCGGGATGTCTGCTCTCATTAAATCTTCTTTAAAATTATCGTCAAGCCTCTTAATCGGCGTGTACGATACTGCTTTTGCATAAACATCTCCATCCACTTTCAGATACACAACCCTGTAATTGATGTCCTCCCCAACACCTACATTGAGGAGCTTTGATGTTTTTTCATCAGCCCTAACAATCTTCTGCTCAACGGTTTGAACCTTAACCTCTCTTTGGGTTATCGCCTCTATTATCGCAGTTATTGACCCATCCGTGGTCATCAGAATTCGATGTATTGCGTTCATAATCTGTCTATCTCCTTAACAGGCCTGCCATCCTTTGTCTCAGGAGCTAGATAATCGAGGAAGAGCTGAAACGATATATTGTTCAGCCTGAAGGTTACTCTTAACGGTGAGAGGACGGCATCGGAATCACAGAAGTTAATCTTAGACACAGTAGCCGTCTGCTTGTTCAGATAAACGGTCACCTCGTTTCCTTTCCTGCTCTTCAGCATCTCACTCCTTGCTGTGTCGAGAATCTTTTGCCTTCGGAGCAGCTCTCTAAATCTTTCAAGATTTTTAGCCTTACCCACCAACTTACCGTCTTCAACTTTGATCTCTGCATCCGGAAATATGTTTTTAATCGCGTTAACAACCTTTTCCTCGCTCTCCGTCGGATGAATTTCTGTTTCGATTTCAACCTCAATATTTCTGGCAATGTTGAGTAAAATTTGCTTTACAGTCTCAATAAAATCCTCATAACTTCCCTTATTCTCTATTGTAAAATCTGCAATTTCCATTGCCTCTTTTAAACCCCATGATTCTTCCCTTTTATCCCTCTTCACCAAATCTTCAAGCTTCTCGACATCATCGCTCCTCTTCCTCATCTTTGCCCTTTCAAATCTCACTTCAAGTGGACTTTCAATAGCTATAAGAACGAAATCGTCTCCAAATGCTTTTTTAAACTTCTCAACTTCAGCTATACCTCTAATCCCGTCAACAACCACAACCCCCTTACTGCTCCCAAGCTCTCTTATTTTCGGGATGCATCTCTTTGCAATTGCATCCATACCCTCCTTCTGCCTGAGTTCAGATGCAATTCTCCCCAGATTCTCATCCGTAAGCTCGACTCCCCTTCTCACAGCCTCCTCTCTCACAACATCTCCCAAAACCACAACCGGAATCCCAACCTCTCTTACAACCTGCGCAGCTGTGCTCTTACCGCTCAAAGGGTAGCCCACAAACGCTATTACCTTCATTGTCAACACCACACTGACAGTGTATCAAACTGTAATAAGCAACTGCGACTCTAAAATCCTTGCTGTCGGGATCAACTTCTATCCTAGAATGTTCTCTCAAATCAACATCCTCAGATTTCTCTTTTCTCTGCACATCGTAAATCCATACATCTTCTCCAGCCTCAACAACTGCGTATCTCGCTCCCCTTATTCTCGCATAGCTCTCCATAAACCTCTTCACGGGTTCAGAAGCTGTTGGAGAGGCGAAATCAACACACAAAAGGAGTTTGCCTTCAAAAAATCCGAGATAAGTACATTTTACCAAAAAATTTTTACCATCAAGCTCCAATTCAACCCCTTCGTCCTTCTCCAATCTTACTCCTTTCTCTTCAAGCCACTTCATGCTTGATTTTCGCTACAACTTTCTTGATGGGTGCTGTGAAAATTGGCCTCTCCTTAATTAGCCCCTCCGGGCGGTAAAGCAGGACGAAGTACATTAGCAGGCCGAAGAGGATATACTCAAGCCAGACTGCCTCGAAGGGAAGCATGAGGGCACTCTTTATCTCGTATTTGTACATGGTCAGCATTATTTTCACGAGAACGAAGGTAAAGGTGCCGACAACAACACCTCTGTTGTTCCCAGCCCCTCCAAGCAGAACCATTAGGAAGGGGTAGAACGTCCACTCAACTCTCGAAAAGCTTGTTGCTATGACATTGACGGAGTAAAGAGAGAAGAGGGCTCCAGCAATAGCGGCTATGGAAGAGCCTATGGCAGCGGTCTTTATTCTCAGAATCATTACACTCTTCCCCATTGCCTCAACCACACTCTCATTCTCTCTCATCGCCCTCAAAAGTCTGCCGTAGGGAGAGTTGAGCAACCTTTCCACGAAGATGTAAACAACTGCGGCAAAAAAGAGCGCTAGGACAGCAAAGGCGTGTGATCTGTATTGGCCGGGAATGAAGGCGAATACATCAGGAACGGAAACTCCATAATACCCTCCAATAATGCCTGTGTGGTAGTAGAAGACCATAAAGGCAACCTCACTTATGGCAAGCAGGGTGATGGCCAGATAATCCTCAGATAGCTTTGCGCTTGGAAGAATGAACAGCGCTCCGGTCACAGCACCAACAATCATGGATAGAACCACCGCAAGAAAAATCAGTCCAATCCCAAAAGCCGGATTGCTGGCAATAATACCATTGACGTTAGATGCAAGCTGTCCCGTTGCCTCTGTTAGCGCTCCTCCCTGAATACCAAAGAAAAACATCAGAATTCTGTTCATGATCCCTCCTACAGTAAAAGCCCCCATCAAAACTGCCAGTGCTCTACCGAAATTGGGTATTCCGGCAAATCCGTACTCTATGTTGAGACTCAAGCTTACAATTGTGTACAAGCCAAACCATAAAGCGATGTTGAGAATTATTTGCTCCATAGCAATCGCCTCCATTTAACTCCTGTCAGTCCCTTTGGCGCGAGGATTAAGGTTGCTACAAGAACCAGTAGAGATACAACGCGTCCATAAAGCAGAATCCCCGACCCAAAGATGGTCGAAAGCCCGTAAGTAACGCTAGTCTCCGAAAAGCCTATGATGTAGCCGCCAAGCAAGGCACCGTAGATTGTTGATAGACCACCTACAATGCTTGAGGCAAATATCGAGACGATTATTATTGCTCCCGTGCTCGGCACTACTTCATACTTGAATGGGAGAAGGCAGCCAGCCATGGCTGCCAAAGCCCCAGACAGAAACCAGGAGAAAATTCTTGTGTGTTCAACATTAACACCCATAACCTCTGCCAGCGCAGGGTTCTCCATTGAGGCTCTTAAAGCAATTCCAAATTTTGTTTTATAAAGCAGAGTTACAAGGGATGCAAGAATAAGGATTATTACAAGGGAGGAAACGAAAAGAGATGCGGAAAAGGAAAGAATTGTAAAATCTGTGGGAATAAAAGTGAATTTGGATGCCGACTTTCTTGTGATGGTTGCGAGAGTATCGGAATATGAGCCAATTATTCCCAGAAGTATTAAATCAAAGGCGAGGGTGGCTATCATCAAAATGACAACTGATGCCCCTCTACTGATAAGGGGGCGAAGAATGAATATGTAGGCGGCAATACCGAGCAATCCACCAAAAATAAAGGCAATTGGCAAGGAAGTATAGGGATGAATGCCAAAAAGCCTTAGCATTGTTAAAGCGATATACGAGCCAAAAATTGCAAAGCTGCCTTGAGCGAAATTTGGAACTGCAGTTGTTATATATGTGATTGTGAGGCCTATACTCAGCAAAACAAGTAGATTGGAGTAAATCAGAGAACCTTCTATAATATTTTTTGTTATCTCAGGGTCGAAAATGACATCCATCAACCCAGACCTTTAGTAAAGTTTTAAAATTTTAACGTTATATCAAACGCTATGCGAAGGAAGAGCAAGATTTTGGTAGCTGCCGTTTTAATGGCAGTGGTGATTGCACTTTGTGCACAACCAACACAAACTGCAGAGAAAACCCCTACTAAGATTGGGGTAATGATTGACCTGTCTGGGCCACTAACAACCTACGGAAACAGCATTAAGAACACCCTTGAAATTGCAAAGGAGGATATAGACGCATATCTCGAGGAGAAGGGGCTGCCCTATACAGTGGAGTTCTATGTAGAAGATACGAAAGTCGACCCCAAGGTGTCCCTTGAGAAAGTGCAGAGTCTGCATTCGAAGGGCATAAATCTGGCTATAGGCCCAATGGGAAGTGGTGAGGTTAAGAACATCATGGGCTACGTCCAGTCGAACAAGATTATCATAATCTCACCGTCCTCAACAGCCCTGCCATCTCTGCTTGGTCTTACCAAGCCAGAGGACAAGAAGTACGTATTCAGATTCGTTGGAACTGATGATTTGCAGACCGACGCGATTACAGCCGAGCTTAAGGCTCTCGGTGTAAAGGCAGTTCTGATAACCTACATTGGAAACGCTTGGGGTAAGGGACTTTACGAGACGATAAAACCAAAGCTTGACGATGCAGGTATTGAAATTAAAGGCTACGTAGAGTATCCTGAACCACCACCGGCTGATTTTTCGCCATTCATCGCAGAGCTTGAGGGACAGCTTAATGACCTTCTTCAAACCTACGATGCCTCAGAGGTTGCAGTTGTAGCCTTCAGCTACGAAGAAGCGGCAACCATGCTTGCTCAGACAAAGGATGACAGCCCACTGCT
The DNA here is from genome assembly GCA_029259345.1 of Archaeoglobi archaeon. Classification (GTDB taxonomy): domain Archaea; phylum Halobacteriota; class Archaeoglobi; order Archaeoglobales; family Archaeoglobaceae; genus Archaeoglobus. The sequence goes on along the minus strand of JAPDIX010000034.1, from coordinate 9,798 downwards.
CAATGTAGTGTGGATTGGCTGTGACGGAACCGCTTTGAGCGACAAAATGCTTGAAGTATGTGACAAGGCGAGCAAGGTTAGAATGCTCAGCACACTGTTCGAGTCAAAAGGTGAGGCGTACGATGAACTTGCAAAGAAGTACAAGGAGAGAGGATTTGGAGACAGTCCGTATCAGTATGCTCTGAACGCTTATGATGGCGCATGGGTTCTCGTTCTGAGCTACATTGAAGTTGTCAACGAAAAGGGCAGCTACGATGCAGATGCTATGAACGCAAAGATTCCTGAAGTTACCGAGAAATACAGCAAGGGTGAATACGGAGTGAAGCCAGTTTCAGGATACATCGAACTCAACGAGTGGAACGACAGAGCGAGTGGAGACTACGCAATCTATGAGGTCACAGAGGAGTGCAGCTGGAAGACTGCTGGATTGTGGAAGTTCGTGGAGCAGAAGATCGAATGGTATGAATGAAATGAGAGCACTTCAAACCCAAAATCTTTCCAAATTTTTTGATGGACTTAAAGCCCTAAACAGAGTTAATATAGGTGTAGAAAAGGGTAGTATAACTCTTGTCATAGGTCCAAACGGGAGCGGTAAAACCACTTTCATCAACACTGTTTCAGGCTTTTATAGGGCTGACGAGGGAAAGGTTTTCTTTGAGGACAAGGACATAACCAACAAACCACCCCACGAAATCAGCAGACTTGGCATAGTGAGGACCTTCCAGATTCCCCAACCACTGAAGAAAATGACAGTCCTTGAAAACCTGCTGATAGCTCCAAAAGGATATGGGGAGAACATTCTGAATACGATTAGTGGGAGATGGATGAGAAAGGAGGAAGAGATAGTAGAGAGAGCCTTCAAGATACTTGAATTTCTAAAGTTGGACCATCTCTGGGATTCAGAAGCTCAAAACCTGAGTGGTGGACAGCTGAAACTTCTTGAAGTGGCGAGAGCGATGATGAAAGATGCACAGTTGATCATCATGGATGAACCGATAGCCGGTGTTAACCCGATGTTATCGCATGATATGCTTGATAGATTCGTTGAACTCAAAAAGAGGGGTATGAGTTTTCTCATCGTCGAGCACAGACTGGACATAGTACTTAAATACACAGACTACATCTATGTTATGGCTAATGGCAGTGTGATTGCAGAGGGCAAGGAAGATGATATCTTGAACAATCCGAAAGTGGTTGAGGTGTATCTGGGTGCTCAGGACAGTGAAGTTGAATGCGGGGTATAAGGAACTCCATATCCTCTTTGATGTGAATGCGGAGATGGGAAAGAACAAGATTACCACGGTAGTTGGACCTAACGGCTCTGGTAAGTCAACACTACTGAAATCAATCTTTGGCCTTGCAACAATCCATTCAGGAAAGGTGTTTTTCAATGGAGGAGAAATCACAAACTATCCAGCCCACACAAGAACAAAGATGGGCATAGCATACCTACCCCAGACAGACAACGTCTTTGCCAACCTCACAGTAGAGGAAAACCTAAGAATTGCAGCTTATACTGTGGACAAAGATGAGGTCAAAGACAGAATAGATACTGCTTTGGACGTCTTTCCTGAACTCCAAAGATTTATGAAAAGAAAAGCTGGCACGCTTAGCGGTGGAGAGAGGCAGATGCTTGCAATGGCAACCGCATTAGTGAGAAAGGCAAATGTTCTGATGCTTGATGAACCAACCGCTCAGCTTGCGCCAAAGTTTGCCGAACTTATCTTCGACAGAGTTATCAAGCTTAGAGACGACCTGAAGCTGACGATTCTGCTTGTAGAACAGAATGTGCAGAGAGCACTGGAGATTAGTGATGATGCATATCTGCTCGTCAGCGGTAGAGTCGCCTTCAGCGGAAAATCCAATGACCTGCTGGAGCACGAGAAGTTTGAGAAACTCTGTATGGGTATTTTGGATTAAATTTTCTCGTCAGAACTGGAAAGTTATGAGCGGAAACAATTGCAGTCGGGCTAATACAAAACTCATGCAGATTTGTGGGATTACCAAACTAACAGTATTTAAAATAAAATCCCTTTCTCCTAACATGCTCTATCAGTCTTCTGTAGGTGCCATTAACGCTGAGAGTTTCCGAATCGCCGACCATTATTAACTTTCTTTTCGCCCTAGTTATTGACACATTCAACCTTCTCAAATCTTCAAGAAATCCAATCTCCTTATTCCGATTACTTCTGACGAAGGATATCACTATCACCTCTTTTTCCCTGCCCTGAAATCCATCCACCGTGCTCGTCTCAACATCAAGTCTTCTCCGCAAGAGATCAACCTGATCGTCGTATGGAGTTATGACACCAATCCAGTTTTTCTTAACCCCTATCCTGAGCAGTTCATTAACGACTTTCTCAACAATCCTGCACTCAAGCTCGTTATATCTTGATGTTGAATCTGCAAGCTTTCCCTCTCTTTTATCAGGACAGCGAGAGGTGTCAATAAAGACTACTGGCTCATCAGGATCAAGAACGCGCCAGAAACCATTTGACTTGGATTTGATCCCTAAATCTCTGAGCGTAATATTCTCAATGCTTTTGTGGGCTTTTATCTTCCCCTCATAAAATTCCCGATTCGGGAATTCCATTATAGCCGGATTCATCCTGTACTGCACTTCAAGAAGCTGTGATTTGGTCGGGTATCTTTCAATAAGCATCTCGAAAAGAGTTTTGCTCAGTTCCTGAGCTTTCACAACCGTTGGGGGTAGCTGTTTGTGGTCTCCAGCCAGAACAAATCTTTTTGCCCTATTTATTGGTATCAGGACACTTGGAATTGTTGCCTGACTTGCCTCATCTATAACAGCAACATCGAAGGATTCCTCGACAAGAAAAGCTGATGAGTTTGTTGCAAGCACAACTTCACTACCCTCCACAACCTCTCTCGCAATTTCATCCTCAGTCCTCTTTAACTCATCATATAAACCATCCAACTCTTTTCTGAGCTCAATCCATCCTGCCATTGATCTGATTTTTGCTGCTGAAATTCCTCTCGTTCCTTTTCCAGTCTTAGCGAGCTTTTGAATTTCTTCATCGCTCAAACCTCTTCGCATGGCGGGAGAGGGTTTGACAAGTCTTTGCATCTCCTCCTCAAGCCTTTCGATTCTCTCTCGCAACCTTATCACCTTTATGTAGCGCTCATGCTCAGCAACTTTAGCGGAGAGAGTGAAACGCTTGAGCTTTTCATCAACCCTCGATGGATGACCCAATCTGACGATTTTCAAGTCTGAGAGAATTTCAACGAGGTTGTCAACCGCAGTGTTGCTTTCAGCAGTGACGAGAACCCTTTGACCTCTTTTAACAAGTTGCCTAACAACCTCGGCTATCGTCCTCGTCTTGCCAGTTCCAAAAGGCCCGTGGATGAGGAAGAAATCCTCCGTTGCGAGAGCAAGAGATACCGCTCTTCTCTGACTAGCATTCAGCTGACCATCAACGGGCTCAAAACTGACTTCTTCAATTTCAGATAGAGTCTCCAATCCGAGAGCAAATTTCAAAGCTCTCAACCCGTTCTCGCTCAGATTGTTTAGGTTCTCAATCCACCTTTTGAAGGTCAGATCGCTTGCATAGAGATCAATTCTAACATCTTTAAGAGCCCAGTCCGGGACGGATTCGAGAGCGACGGTTATATACTTCGACCCTTTCTCAGCCACTACTCCTCTCAGATCACTTTTCAGCGGGTCACCCCTACTTATCAACACTTCATCTCCTACGGATATTTCCGTCTCGATCAGTTTTCTCCTGCCGTATCTGACAAGCTTATATCCGAACTCTTCACCCACAACCTTTCCTCTCAATCCAAGAATCGCTCTGCCCTTCTTCTCTCTCTTCTCTCCACTGAGTCTACGGATCTCACTGAGCATCGCATCAATTTGTGCCCTTCTTTCAATTTCTGTGAGATCAATTAGCTTCTTTCGGAATTTTTCAACTTTCACCATCCAGAATAGTCACAGCAGCTTTATTATTATTGGCATCAGCAGAGAGCTAAGTTTCTGAAGTAGGATTGTTGACTGGAATACTTAATGATCTGATAATCCTTAAGTACCTCATGTTTGAGAGAGTCGGCATGGAAAATGTTGAGCTGCTGATTGAAGCTCTGCCATACATAAAGGACTTTCACGGAACCACGATGGTTATAAAGATTGGCGGTCATGCGATGGTGGATGACAAGGTTCTGGAAGAGACGATAAAGGATATACTCCTCCTGTATTTTGTCGGTATCAAGCCAATAGTGGTTCATGGTGGTGGGCCTGAAATCTCAGAGAAAATGGAAAAGCTTGGTTTGCAGCCAAAGTTCGTGGAGGGTTTGAGAGTGACTGATAGGGAAACGATGGAAGTCGTTGAGATGGTTCTTGATGGAAAAATTAACTCCAAAATCGTCACGACATTCATAAGAAACGGTGGAAAAGCTGTGGGATTGAGCGGAAAAGATGGGTTGCTTGTCGTTGCGAAAAAGAAGGAAATGAGAATGAAGAGAGGTGAGGAGGAGATAATTGTTGATCTCGGTTTTGTTGGTGAAACCGAGTACATAAATCCGGATATTCTGAGAATTTTACTTGAGTATGGGTTCATTCCCGTAGTTTCCCCTGTTGCAACAGATCTTATGGGTAACACATACAACCTTAACGCAGACATAGTTGCTGGCGAGATTGCCGCAGCACTAAAGGTGAAAAAGCTCGTAATGCTCACGGATGTTCCGGGAATTCTTAAAGACCCTGAAGATGAGGGATCGCTGATTTCTCGAATAAACCTTTCTGAACTTGAGAAGATGCGGGAGAAGGGAATACTGATGGGAGGGATGATACCAAAATTCGAGGCTATTGCGAGGGCACTCAGGAGTGGAGTGGAAAAAGCCCATATAATTGATGGCTCCAAGCCCCATTCGATACTTATCGAACTTTTCACAAAGGAGGGCATAGGGACGATGGTGGAACCGTGAACAAGCTTGGAATTCAGCCTGATGTTAGGCACAGCCCGAAAGAGGCTTTTGAATTTGCTGCAAACAATGGTTTTACGCACGTAGAAATACTGATGGATCATCCTCTTTATTCCCTCAAAAATCTGAGTTATGTGGAGGTAATTGAGCTTAAGTGGAGTTACGATCTAGATTTGCTTATCCACGCTCCTGCAACAAGCACGAATTTTATCTCTCTCAGCGAGGACATGAGGAAGGCGAGTTACGAGGAGATGAGAAAAGTCTGCTATTTCGCAGATAAATGTGGTGCTGAAGTGGTTACCCTTCACATAGGCTGGAATCCGGCGTTTATCAGCAATGGCCAGTTCTACTTTAATAAATCACTCTTCGACAAACATAACGAGACGGTTTTGCTGACGGAATTCAAGCCCTTCGTCGAATCCTGCCCGGTAAAACTTGCACTGGAGAACACGATTTTGATAGAGGGTGGACTTGAGAGAGCGCTAACAGATATTATCGAGTCAACCGATCTCGGTCTGACGATTGACGTGGGGCACTACACCATTCGGGAGAATCCCTTCTTTATGGAGAACTTTGAGAGAGTTGTCAACATGCATCTGCACGACAACGATGGCAAGAAGGATTTGCATCTTGCCATGGGCAGAGGAAATGTTGATCTTGGAAAATTCAGACTTAACGAGTACTCAGGTTTTTTAACCATTGAGGTGAGAGAGGAAAATGCGATACTCGAAAGTAAAGATTACATCTCTAAGTATGTGGGGTGATGGTTGTGAAAGCCAAGGAGCTTGAGTTTGAAGGACATCTGATTGATTCGATGATACTACCCAAGGCTCTCGACACCATACTCGATCTTGAGGGTGAATTCGAGATCTTAGAGTTCAGGATTGGGAAGATGAAGCAGGATCACAGTTATGCGAGAATGATAGTTTTTGGTAAAGATTATGCGCACCTTGACCAGATTCTGAAGGAGCTACACAGAATAGGTGCGAGAGTTGTTGAGGTTGAGGATGTTGAGGTTGCAAAAGCGCCGGCAGATAAAGTCCTGCCAGATGGGTTCTACGTTACAACAAACCATCCGACCTTTGTCAGGTATCGCGGGGAGTGGCTTGAAGTCGAGGACATAAGTATGGACAGAGTAATCGTGATAAGAGATGGTAAAGCCTACTGCGTGCCCATAGATGAAGTAGTTAAAGGAGATTTGGTTGTAGTCGGCGAAAAAGGTGTGAGGGTAGTTCCACCTGAGAGACCGAGAAAGTCCACATATTTCGAGTTCATGGGAGGAAGAGTGTCTTCGGAGAGGCCGACTGAGAGAATGATAGAGGCAATAGCAAAGGAGATCTACGATCTAAAACTCAGCGGTGGTAAGATTGCTGTTGTGGCCGGACCGGCAATTGACCACACCTCTGCAAGAAATGCACTTGCAGCTTTGATAAGAGACGGCTATGTTGATTTGCTGCTTTCGGGCAACGCTCTTGCCGTTCATGATATAGAAATCTCAATCTTTGGCACATCACTTGGCATGGATGTGAATAAAGGCAGACCTGTGCCAGGAGGAAACAGGCACCATCTCTATACGATAAGCAAAATTATCGCTGCTGGTGGTATAAAGAGGGCTGTGGAGAAGGGGATAGTTAGGGACGGAATAATGTATGAGTGTGTGAAAAGGAACGTTCCCTTCATACTCGCAGGATCAATAAGAGATGATGGACCTCTGCCTGAGGTTATAACGGATGTTATGACGGCTAAAAAAGAGATGAAGAAGGCTTTAAGAGGGATAAACATGGTTATAATGCTCGCAACAATGCTACACAGCATCGCTGTAGGCAATATTCTACCTTCAACCGTGAAAACTATCTGTGTTGACATGAATCCAGCAACAGTCACAAAGCTAATGGATAGGGGAACACATCAGGCCATTGGAGTTGTTACAGACGTCGGTTTGTTTCTCCCCCTGCTATATGAGAAGATAAAGAAGCTTGAAGTGAAGGAGAGTAGAGGATAATTTTTAAACTTTCAAAAAGAGGTCAACGAAGTTCTCACATAGCTTGTTGTGATTTTCAATTTTTTCTCTACTCTCTTCAAGAATCTTTTTTCTTTCCTCTTCACTCAATCTCGCTTTTGGATCAGAAGTCCACTTTTCAATAAGCTCAAGCGTTATTTCTACGTGGAACTGCACTGCAATTGCCTTTTCCGTGACAAAACACTGATTCTTAACCTCGTCACCAGCATATACCAGCTCAGCACCAGCAGGAAGGTCAAAGGTGTCACCATGCCACTGAAAAACCTCTATAGTATCAGGCAATGGGAATCTGTCGCTTACCTTCTTCACCTTCCTCCATCCGATCTCCTTAATGTATGGATAAACTCTCTCACCAAGTGCTGCAGCGATTAGCTGCGCCCCAAGACATACACCAAGAACGGGTTTGTTTCTGTAATTCTCCCTAATCAAGTTCATCTCCCATCTGAGAAACGGATACTTCTCTGCCTCGTAAACACCCATTGGGCCACCGAGGATTACAAGGGCATCAAAATCTCCAACCCTTGTTTCTTTGTACGCCTCGATGTAATAGTAATCAATACCCTTGTTTTCAAAAACTTCCTCAAAGTAGCCAAGCCCCTCTGCCGGATGATTTTTAATCGCTGCAACCTTCATGTTACGAATTTTGAAAGAAGAATATAAAGTTCTTGATCACTCGACTCTTTGCCAGGTTTCTCGGCTTATCAATCTCGCAGCCCCGCAATCTCTGAGATAGTAAATTAACAAATTAAAGCTATCTTCTAAAAAAGAAAAACGGCTATCCCAGAAGACATTTCGCAATTCCGCTGCTGTAAAGACATTCACTGCATGATGGTTGATTGGCGTAGCAGTCCAGATCTCTTTCTGCAAACCAGCACCCCCTAACGTAAGGGCAATCTGCACACCATGGAAAGTTCTCCATATCTTCTCTAAGTCTCTCGAATTCTGCCAGATTTTCCTTTATTTCATCTATATCCTGAACATTCAGATTGCCGACCTCATAACCTGCTATTCTCTTCCAATGGGCGTTCACGTATTCTCTGTGTGCATAGGCGAAGCTCATACAGGATGAAACCGCCCCATCAGCCCTTACGAAAATCGAATTTTTATAGGGACACTCCCTCGACTTCGAATCTCCGAAGAACTTGGGAGCTATCAGTTCAACCCCGTAATCTCTTGCGATCTCTTCTATCCGCTCAAAAACACTCTCAGCCTCTATTGCTCTTCTAATTCTATCCCTGAATTCAAATATGGAGATTAAGTTTATAGAGTACCCTTGTGAATAAACTTCGCTAAGGAGGGAGCGGTATAGGGTTAAAGCCCTCCCACCTCCCCTCGAACAGTCCCTTATCGCCTCAACCAGGATCTTCTCATCCAGATCCATCACAAACTCGACATTTCTCTTACTTCCTTCAAAATAAACCGCCTCATTATATATTTCAGGATTTGGGGCTACAACATTTGTTGCAAGAAGACCTGATCCATACTGGGCAACTTTCTCAAAAAATTCCGGCAATTTGTGAACATTGCTCTTCGTAACAACGATCTGTGCCAACCCTTTTTCCCCCAGCAGTTCAAATTTTTTCAGAGCTGAATCAACAATCAAACCCTTTCTGTATCTGTCGTCAACATCTACGGAAACGCCAATTCTGTCCGCAAGCTCAACTGTGTGTCTATCAATCTCAACCATCCCGTTTGTGCTTATCACAATGTCTCCTCCCAGAATCTCAGCCCTTCTAATAAGATTGGGATAGAGCAAGGGCTCACCGTAACCGTAGAGTACGTATTCCTTTGCCAAACCTGCCATTTTCTCAAACAATTCTTCAGCAATGTCAATAACCGGTAAATTACGTCCATGACAGTAACCACATTCAAGATTGCAGAAGGTGGTAGTCTCAATCTGTATTTTGTCAAACTTCATGATCCACCTGCCACTGGTGGAAAAACAGCTATTCTCGCATTTTCTGGTAACTTTTCGACCATCTCGTCCTTTATGTTCCTTCCGTTGACCGTGATGATTCTGTCGTCTCTGAAGTTGCCTTTATCATCAAAAATCTCCTCCAGAAAATCCTTTCCCAGCTTTTCGGCAGCAGCTAAAAAGGCTCCTCTGAGTGTTCCGTCACATTCAATCTCTACGCTCTTTCCGTATTTCTCCCTGAGTGTGGCGTAGAAATCAATCCTTGCTTTCACAAAGAAATCTTACTATGGGCAGCTATTAAAGGGTTCTCCCTCACATTTTCACAAAACATCTTCTCAAATTTGAGAGAAATGCTGGTGTGAAGTCTCTTGCTTTGATGGATGCCTCAAGAAAGGTCGTGAAGATTGCAGACCACTGCAAGAAACTACAAAAAATTCGAGGGTGAAGAGAGCATGGAAGAAGTTAACTCGGCTCTTTTAAATAAAAATATAAGAGAATTACTTAAGCCACTTCATTATCATGTTCAGCAGTTCCTGAACGCTACTAAGCTTGTTGTCAAGCCAGTTCTTTACAGGGTTCAGGAAATTAGGCTGCTTGGGTTCTGAGGCTATTGAAGAGAGCTTTAGTATATAGATATCACACTCACCATTCCAAAGTTCTGTCGAACCAGCAACTATGTAACCGCCATTCGTTCTGACATTTCGCATGCAAGACCAGAATTAGAAACAAGATTATTATGGTTAAGTGCATAACCTCTTAAACTTATTACCCAGAAACTTCTCAATCCACCTTTTTGCAAAAGATATTGATTCTGTCAGCTTTTTGAAAGACTTAACAATCACTTCTTTCAGTTCGTCCACATTAAGCGGTGATTTCTCTGAAACAACTCTTTTTACACTCTTCCAGACGTTCTCAATTGGATTCAAAT
>JAPDIX010000005.1 GCA_029259345.1 Archaeoglobi archaeon | reverse complement strand
CTCGGAGTTAATTCAACAATCTCAGTCTCCATGTTAAAAAATGAGCAAAAACAATGAAATACTTTACGCTATGCGAAGGGATGAACGGCTTCCTTCCTTTTTTTTAATCTCTTCGGGAGTTGGCAACCCTTAACAGCTCTTTCTACCGCAAGCTTTGTCGCCTGATAGTTGTATTCGTAGTTCTTTTTCTTATCCTCGGCTGCGGGATGGATGAAAACGTTTGCGGCTATGCCTGAAAGATTATTCAAAGCCGTCATGAGTCCCGTAAGAAAAAGAGTCGCTGAAAAAAAAAATTGGTGAAGGCAGTATAACAAGAGAAGAACTCGAAAAAACTTCAGGTTTTGAATTCAACTACAACCTCAATTATATAGTTGCTGAGGGTTTTGTTGTGGAAAAGGATGGGAAACTTTATCTTACCGAAGAGTGTGTTGATTTAGCCTACAGTGGGTGAGATAATGGCGAAGTATCAGTGCACAGTGTGTGGATACATATACGATGAAGATGATGGTGACCCTGACGGGGGAATACCACCGGGAACGAGGTGGGAAGATCTCCCAGATGATTGGGTTTGTCCCGTTTGCGGAGCTGAAAAAGATCAATTTGAAAGATTAAGCGATTAAAGCTTTTTCCAATTTTTTGGGGATTTTATCGAAAAGATGACAAAGCATTTTCGTAAAGAGTTAATACCGTTATGGAGGTGAAAGATAAGCATGCCACATGTGTTTGATCCGAAGAAAGCACATATACTGGATTCTGAATGGAGAAAGAGATTATTTCCGCCTGATGAAGTGATTAGATTCATAGAGAGCCTGAAGGGTCTGAAGAAGAACGTTGCCTTCGACATCGGAGCGGGAATAGGCTATCTTACGATTCCACTTGCAAAAATTTTCAAGAAAGTTTACGCGGTTGAGATCAGCCTTGAAATGGCTGAGATGCTGAGGAAAAGACTTGCAGACGAAAAGGTGCTTAACGTCGGGATTATAGTCTCTGAGAAGCCTCCTGATATAGAATTTGACATTGATCTAATCCTTTTCTCAAACGTTCTTCATGAGATGGAAAACCCCACAGAGTACCTTGCATGGTCGAGAAGAGCAGATTTTGTAGTTGTGGCAGAGTGGAAGAAAGAGGAGATGCAGTTTGGCCCTCCTCTTGAGGAGAGAATCAGCATTAAAGAGCTTGAAGATATGTGCGGCCTAAAATTGGTAAAGGTAAAAGAGCTACCTTACCACTATCTTGCGGCTTTCAAATCCGAGAAGGATTAGCTCCTCACACCAAGGATAGACTTCTGAGACCTCCTTATTCTCCTTCTCTTCTTCCCGTTGGACGTGTATTTTTGATTAGGTCCTGGCTTCTTGTAATCTTGCCACTTAGTTGGCACCAGTCTGTACTCGTTGCTGTTCCTCTTCTTTATCTTGATCCACGTTACACTGCCTGTCTTACCCATGACTGCTAATCACCCCTCCCATTTAAAAAGTTTATTGGTCTTAGAAAAAATAAGTTAAATCTCAATTTCTCCTACCTGCTCCCACGTATTCTCGTCATAGGCTGTTATTCTGTCTATCCCGATGATGTAGAGGTAGTCGTTGATGTAAATCGCCCTCTGTGCATTGATGCTGACAGCTTTAACCAGCCCAATCTCACCTCCGCTGTAGGAGAATACATAACCTCCATTAACTGCTGGCAGGAAGAATATCTCATGCTCTTTGTCGAGCAGGAAGGCGTGATGATTGTTGAGAACGTCACTCCAGAACTCTCTCAATGTGTACCTGTCAATCTCTGTGGGATTTTCTGGATTTGAAACATCGAAGAGGGAGACCTTAACATATTCATCTTCCTTGCCAATTCCGAGTACGAGGTTTTCGGATATCGGATGCAGATAGGACGAGAAGCCCGGAATCTTTAGCTCGCCTGCAATTTTCGGCTTTTCTGGATCGGAAAGGTCAAGCACAAAGAAAGGATCTGTCTGTCTGAAGGTTACAATGTAACCTTTCTCTCCAACAAATCTCACAGCGTAGATTCTCTCCTCCAGTCCGAACCCCTTTATTGACCCAACCACTTTCAAGTCGTCATCAAGCACGTAAAGGTCATTTTCGTCTCCACCAACTGTTGTGGCTACCCTCAAATATCCTTCGAACTCATCCAGCGAGAACTGGTTTAGCAGTCTTCCCGGAACCTCTCCTACTCCCTCAGGTTCGAGGTTTAGAGAGAACTTCGCGATATACGTTTTCTCGATCTCTCTTGCATGCTTCTTCTGGAAATCAGTCCACCTGTTCCAGTATTCGTTCTCAAATTTCAACCTCTCGTCTTTTCCGAGTGAAGCCATTAACTGCTCCATTATAACGGAAATCTCAACACTCTTTGCTCTGCTGCTTATGTCGTAATTCATCAGCTTTTCAATCCTTTCAACCACCCAATCAGGCACAAGATCGGTGTTTTCCTTCACAAAGTCGTATGCCAGTTTTGCGGGATCAGTGTAGGCGTTATAGGTCACGTAAATACCATTCTTGCTCATGTAAACGACTGTGTATCCTGCCGATCCGACAAAGGATGCAGAATCCTCAACTCTCCCGCTTTCCAAGTCAATTGTGACAACTGAGTATGTTGTGTCTACACTGACTGGCATCGTGGGATGGTAGATTCTACTGCAACCTATCTCGTAGACCTTTCCATTTACACTCAATGGCCTTATCGGACAGGGATCTACTGGATTGATCGCATTGCTTGTGACGATGTAGACCTTTCCATCGTAAAGCCTTGCATCAATCAAACTCCCGTTCAGCTCAACCTTCCATATTTCCTCAGGCTCGGCGATATTGTAGGCACGTAACTCGTCGCGGGTTAGTAAGAGTAGAATGTTCTCGTGTAGCAGCATGTTACCTGCCCTGTCTATTTTCCATTCAACACTCATATTTTGGGGTGGAAAAGCAGCAATAGCGACCGTTTCACCCTTAACTGGAGGCATGATTCTGGGCTGAATATAATGATATGAAGTCTTGGAAACAAAGATGTGCTTTCCGTCCGTTTTTACAATATCAGGCTCGTCTATGCCTACAACCTGAACGTTGGTTTGAGAGTGCCTCTCCACACTTAGCTCGGGGGTTGGTGCTGGTGTGGGAGTTGCTACACCCTCGCCACTAATTGACTTTTCAACTGCAAGTGTGTAGAGTGGATACGTAACCACGCCGCCGCTATACTTGCTCAAGAATTCTCTGAACTCGTCACTGGATGAGAATACCTTCAATCCTGTCTCATCTTCAGGATTTTGAAGTAAAATTGCTGCAGACACCACAATAGTGAATGCGACGATTACTAAAATTACAGCTTTTCCTCTCATATCAGAAACTACACATCCACGTTATATATACAGTTTTAATTCGTTATAAAATATTTGTTCTAAAAATTTAAACTTATATACCGCAGTCGTTTATGGGCGTTGATGATCGCTTATGAAATCTACGTCAGCGGCATCGTTCAGGGGGTCGGATTCAGATACTACACCACGAGGGTGGCAAGGGAGCTAGGGATTAAAGGTTACGTCAAAAACCTTCCCGATGGAAGAGTTTATATCTACGCAGTGGGAGATGAGGTCACGCTTGACAAGTTTCTTTCGGTTATAAACCGTGGTCCACCCACTGCTATCGTAAGGGGTGTAGAGGTGAGAAGGGCTAATGTGGAGAACTTCAATGGCTTTGAAGTCAGATACTGAAATTGGATGTGTCGTCTTTATATACCGCCCATCTAAAAATCAAGAAGGTGTATCTTAATGCTCGCGAAGCGGATAATTCCATGTCTCGATGTCACCTTAGACGATAAGGGGGCAAGGGTTGTTAAGGGAGTTGAATTCGTCAATTTAAGAGATGCTGGCGACCCGGTTGAGCTGGCGAAGAGGTATGATAGAGAAGGGGCAGATGAGCTTGTCTTTCTGGACATCACAGCATCGCCTGAGGGAAGAAGGACGATGATAGATGTGATCGAAAGGACAGCAGAGGAGGTATTTATTCCCTTCACAGTCGGTGGAGGGATAAAGGGGGTTGAGGATATAAACAAAATACTCTCTGCTGGAGCGGATAAAGTTTCCATTAACACAGCAGCAGTAAAGAACCCCGAACTTGTGAAAGAGGCAGCAGAGATTTTTGGCAGCCAGTGTATAGTGGTGGCAATTGACTGTAGGAGAAACTTTGACCTCGATAAGGGGAAGTATTTCGTAGAGCTTGAGGATGGGAGTAAGGCGTGGTATGAAGTTGTAATCTATGGGGGAAGAAAACCTGTTGGAATAGATGCGGTCTGGTGGGCTAAGAAGGTTGAGGAGCTTGGGGCGGGGGAAATACTGCTCACATCAATGAACAGGGACGGAACAAAGGATGGCTTTGACATCCCAATCACGAGGAAGATATGTGAGGAGGTTAGCATTCCGGTGATAGCATCGGGTGGTGCTGGAACCATTGAGCATTTTTATGAGGGATTTGTTTACGGTAAGGCGGATGCATGCCTTGCTGCAAGCATTTTCCACTATAGAGAGATATCAATTTCCGAAATAAAGGATTATTTAGCCAGAAAGGGCGTGCCTGTTAGGCTTGGGTAATGTCGGCAAATTTAAAACTTATTGGCCATACTTGAAATATGAAAATTTCTGAATTCCAGAAAATGATTGGAGAGATTTACGTTCACCGCGATAGGGAGAGAGGAGTTGAAAAAACGATGCTTTGGGTGGTTGAGGAGATTGGTGAACTTGCGGAAGCAGTTAGAAAGGGCAGCAATGTCGGGGAGGAGATAGCAGACGTTATGGCATGGCTTGTTAGTCTCGCAAATCTTCTGGATGTTGATGTCGAAAGAGAAGTTTTTAAAAAATATCCCGGCTACTGCATTCGCTGTGGAAAAAAGCCATGTGAGTGTGATACAGTATGAAGTTTCTGATGGTGTCTGAGGATGACATAAAGGAGGGTGTTGTGACGGACAAGTATTTTATATGGACGGAGAAGGTGCTTAAAGCGAAAAATGTGAACCCAAAGGTTGTTGCAGAGGTGACGACCTCTGGTTGGGGTGTTTTCGCTGGTCTCAACGACGTCCTGAAACTTCTCGAAGGTTTACCTGTGGACGTCTACGCGATGCCTGAAGGTAGCGTCTTCTTCCCTCACGAGCCTGTTATAACGATAGTAGGTAATTATCTGGACTTTGCCAGATTCGAAACCGCAATTCTCGGATTTATCTGCCATGCAAGTGCTGTAGCGACACAGGCATTCAGATTCAAGCTTGCTGCTAAGAATAAGTGGGTCTTCTCTTTTGGAACAAGAAGAATGCATCCTGCGATTGCTGCAGCAATTGAGAGAGCAGCCTATATCGGTGGTGTTGATGGTGTGAGTAACTTCTCTGCTGAAAAGTATCTTGGAATTCCGAGCATGGGGACGATGCCACATGCCATGATCATCTGCTTTGGAGATCAGGTCAAAGCTTGGAGGAGCTTCGATGAAGTCGTTGACGCTGATGTTCCAAGAACCATGCTCGTTGATACTTACTTCGATGAGAAAACAGAGGCAGTTATGGCTGTTGAAAATGTTGAGAACGTTACTTCTGTCCGTCTCGATACTCCCTCATCGAGAAGGGGCAAGTTCAGAAAGATAATTGAGGAAGTCAGATGGGAGCTTGACATTAGAGGAAAAAGTGACGTCAGAATTTTTGTAAGCGGTGGTTTGAGTCTTAAAGATGTGCTTGAGCTAAGGGACATTGTTGATGCCTTCGGTGTGGGAACGGCGATAAGCGGTGCGGGGCCGATAGACTTTGCTCTTGACATAGTCGAGAAGGAGGGCAAATTCGTGGCAAAGAGAGGGAAGAGAGGAGGAATGAAGCAGGTTTACAGAGACTGGGAAAAGCTTGAGGACGAGGTAAGACTTTTCAAGGATGAACCCGTTGAGGGGAAAGAACCCATGCTCAGAAAGGTCATCGAGAAGGGAAAAGTGCTCGCCGAGACCAGCATGGTTGAGGCAAGAAAACTCGCTTTGAAGCAGATGGAGACCATAAGAAAGCTTGGGAGAGAAGAGGAATTTATTGGCTGAAAAACCCGTCAATAGACCTGTATTTGCTCACTATCCTTAAGTAGAGGTCGTCAAGAACTCTACTTGATGCGCCCCACACAAGCTGCCCTGCACACTCAAAATTCGGCCCCCAGTCAGTAATCCTTCGGGACTTCAGAACCTTCTTCAACTCATCAACCAGAATGTCGCTCACTTCATTTCCGTCAGGTGAGAAAGTTAGGCTATCTATCACCCCGACAACAGGACATATGCGAATTCTATACTCCATAACCTCTCTTGGTTTCAGAAAGCCAAGAACTTCAACTTTCTCTGGGTTTATCCCAAGTTCTTCCTTCACTTCTCTCAATGCAGCTTTCAATTCACTCTCACCATCTTCAATCATCCCACCTGGGAAGGCTACATGCCCCGCACTTCTCGACAAACTTTTTGACCTTCTAATCATGACGATTTTTGGACACGTCTCGTCAAACAAGGGAACCAACACAGCAGCCATACTTTTCTTTTTCAAGTCATGATCGAGCAATTTACTTAGCCTTTGACTTAGCACAAACCGATCTTTGCAAAATTGTATTTAAGAGTTATTCATGGTGGAGAAAACCTTTTTTTATCCTCCTTCCAACAAGTGAAGTGTTGAAGGCTAAAGCTTTAATTGATGTCACGAAGCCAAAGCAAACTTTATTATTGATGATTACCTTTGTAGTGTCGTTTCTCGTTGCTTCAGGTACTATTGATAAATTTATAGTTGCTGCAGTATCCATGTATCTTGCAATTTCGGGCACAACGGCAATAAACATGTGGCTTGATCGAGATATAGACTCCCTGATGCCGAGAACAAAATACAGGCCGGTTCCGGCAGGAATTTTAAGTCCGGTTGAATGTGTGATTTACGGTTTTGCTTTATTTTTAATCGGACTTGCAATCTCTGTAACTGTCAGTGTTGAATTAGCTATTGTTATGCTTCTCGGACTCTTCTTCGACATTGTGATTTACACAATACTGCTGAAGAGAAAGAGTCCTTACTCAATAGTTCTGGGTGGTTTTGCTGGCGCCATGCCAGCCTTGGGAGGATGGGTTGCGGTTCAGGGCTTCACACTACCGGGTTTTGTAATCGCCGCGATAGTTCTACTATGGATCCCGTCTCACATATGGTACATTTCGATGCACTATGAGGAAGATTACAGAATTGCGGGAATCCCAATGTATCCGCTCGTTGTCGGAATGGAAAAAGCTTCTTGGATGATTGTGGTTGCTACCGCAGCCATGCTTCTGCTCGCTGCGAGTCTTTACCTGCTTCTTCCGCTGAGCGTTTTCTACCTTGTAGTGTCTGTCACTACTGTCTCCTTTTTCCTTTACAGAGCAATAAAGTTCGCCATGGCACCTAATAGAGCTGGGGCGAGAAAAATGTACAAGCTTGCGAGCATAACTCTTGGTCTGGTATACTTTTCCCTGCTTCTGGGCGTATTTTTATAAACAAGCCATTCTTACTTAAGCTGATGTGGAGCATTCTCAAGGCGGTTCGTGAAAATCCGGAAATTCTTTACGAGTCTCAAAGAAGAAGGGGGTTGAGCGTTGAGATCGTT
The DNA here is from genome assembly GCA_029259345.1 of Archaeoglobi archaeon. Taxonomy (GTDB): domain Archaea; phylum Halobacteriota; class Archaeoglobi; order Archaeoglobales; family Archaeoglobaceae; genus Archaeoglobus. Next base: position 46,528 of record JAPDIX010000005.1, on the reverse strand, counting down.
GACAGGGCGATAGAACTTGACAGGAAGTGGAGAGAGAAGCTTAAGGCAGTGAATCAGCTCAGGAAGCGGAGAAACGAGCTTGCACACAAGGTGAAGGAGGCGAAGGGTGAGGAGAGGGCAAAAATTATAGAGGAAGCAAAGACAGTCTCAGAGGAGGTTAAAAGAGCGGAAGAGGAGCTTAAGAAGCTTGAAGCTGAGCTTGAGGAAGTTCTGCTTTCTATTCCGAACATAATTCACGAAACTGTTCCAGTAGGGAAAGATGATACTGAGAACGTGCCGATAAAGTACTGGGGAAAGGCAAAGGTCTACTTTGAGGACGTTGATTCCTTTGTCGAGATGACGCAAGGAATGGCGGAGTACGAAGTGACTGATGTCAAGCCAGTGGGTCATGCTGATGCCGTTGAGATTTTCGGCTGGGCAGACCTTGATAGAGCAGCGAAGGTTGCAGGAGCGAGATTCTATTATCTTCTTAACGATCTTGTATGGCTTGATTTTGCCTTAACCTTCTACGCTCTGGACTTCCTTAAAAAAGAGGGATTTACAATAGTCTCTCCTCCGTACATGATGCGAAGAGAGGCTTACAGTGGAGTTACAGCCTTCAGCGACTTTGAAGAGGTGATATACAAGGTTGAAGACGAAGATTTGTATCTGATTGCTACGAGTGAGCATCCTCTCGCTGCCATGCACATGAAGGAGGTTCTTGAAGAGAATGAGTTACCTCTGCTTTATGCCGGAGTCTCACCTTGCTTCAGAAAAGAGGCGGGGGCGCATGGAAAGGACACAAAGGGAATATTCAGAGTCCACCAGTTCAACAAGGTTGAGCAGTTTGTCTTCTGCTTGCCTGAAGAGAGCTGGGACTGGCATGAGAAGCTTTTGGAGAATGTGGAGAAGCTATGGCAGGGACTCGAATTGCCTTACAGAATTGTGAACATCTGCACAGGAGATTTGGGGATTGTAGCGGCCAAAAAGTATGACCTTGAGGCATGGATGCCTGCTCAGGGCAGATACAGAGAGATGGTTTCATGCAGCAACTGCACGGACTGGCAGAGCTACAGATTGGATGTAAGATTTGCTGAGGAGAGAGGAAAGCCGAGCAAGGGATTTGTCCACACCCTCAACTCTACAGCGATTGCAACTACAAGAGCAATCACAGCCATAATCGAGAACTTCCAGCAGGAAGACGGGAGAGTTGAAGTTCCAAAGGCACTAAGAAAATACCTTGAGCCCATCGAACCTGCGCCCAAGGACTTCATCCTTCCAGCAAAAACTCAGTAGAGCCTTATGAACTTCTCGAAAGGTGTGAGGATTTCGCAGTCTTTCTTTCTCACGACAACGGTGTCCTCTACCCTCACACCCCCAATTTCGGAGTAGTAAAGTCCAGGCTCGACAGTGACCACCATCCCTTTCTTCAGCTCAACACTCAGCTCGCTTATCCTCGGCTCCTCGTGCACTTCAAGTCCTATTCCGTGTCCTGTAGAGTGAATGAACCCCTCTCCCTTCTCCGTCTTGAATCCGTAGCTGTCGAACACATCCTTCACCAGCTGGTGAACATCTCTGGCATCAATACCGTCTTTTATCATTCCAACCGCCTTTTCCTGCGCATCAACCACAGCTTTATACATCTCCTCCAGCTCAGGGTTTTTCCTGAGAAATATCGTTCTCGTAAAGTCGGAGTAGTAAAGATGGTCTACACTCTTCGGAAAGACATCGAGAACTACGTGATCCTCCATCCTGCCTCTTCCAATCTCGTGGGGGTCGGAGGAGGTTTTTCCCGATGATGCTATTGTATTCTCCGCTAAATATCCATCAGAAAACAGCTTAAGCTCAACTGCACTCCTCAACTCCTCACAGGTTTTAAAGTTGAAGTTCTCCACTGCCCATTTAACGCATCTCAGGATTGCGTTGCTCGTATCCCTAATTTTCTCAATTTCAGAAGAGCTTTTAATAATCCTCAGCTTCATGAAAGGATTCTTTACGACCTCAACCTGGAAGTGCTTCATGAGCTCGAAGGAGATGTATGTTGGCAGCTCTTCAGGGAGAAGTAGCTTCCTGCATCTCCCTTCCTTCAAAACCGACACCAGAATGTCGAGATACGCTTTCTTTGCATCTTTCATTTCCTTCAACTTCTCCATGTATCTGAGGTCGTTGAGTGAGACCACTTCTTTAACTCTGCTCTCTCTTTCTGCCCTCCTCTTCTCCATTTCAGGGACGAGAAGGATGTCAGAACCGTCAATACCTATGATGTATGTTAGCGGATCATAGGTTTTGAACTTTGTTGCGTAATAGAAATTTGCATCGTTGCTCGAACCGTGGAGGATTATGAAATCAGCATTGTGCTCTTTTAGAAACTTGGCAATCATGGATGGGAATTGTCAACACTGGTTAAAAGTTTTGGCAGCTAAGATTTTGTAATGGAAATTTCAGAACATACCAAAATTTTCTTATACTCCCGATTTGGTTAAGTATTAATGATATTGGAGAGGTGGTTGGATGAGTGAGGCGTATAACTATCAGCTTTTGTTGAAACACATTCTTGAGAGCGGTGTGACCTATGCACCGAAGCAGGAGATAGTTTACAGAGATTTGAGGAGGTTCACGTACAAGGACATCTACGAGAGAGTGCACAGGCTTGCAAGTGCGCTGGAGGAGCTTGGTGTAAAGAAGGGGACGAAGGTTGCGGTTCTTGATTGGGACAGCAACCGCTACCTTGAGTGCTTCTTTGCCATTCCAATGATGGGAGCTGTTTTGCATACGGTAAACGTAAGGCTAAGCCCTGATGATATCCTCTACACCATGCAGCATGCAGAAGACGAGGTTGTTCTTGTTTACAAGGACTTTGTACCACTTATCGAATCGCTTTCGGACAAGCTTGACACTGTGAAGAGCTATGTCGTTATGACTGACGATACAATGCCTGAAACAAAGCTCACCGACTTAGAGTACGAAGAAATGCTGAAGAAAGCAAGCCCGAACTACGAATTCCCGGACTTTGACGAGAACACCATGGCAACGCTTAGCTACACCACTGGAACAACAGGGAGGCCTAAGGGTGTCTGGTTCACTCACAGAAAGCTCTTCCTTCACACATTGGCTGGATGCATAGCCATGACGGGCTACAGGTCAGTGCTCACATTGAGGGAGGATGAAGTCGTTTACATGCCCCTCACACCGATGTTCCACGTTCACGCCTGGGGAGTTCCGTACATGATGTGGTTGCTTGGGTATAAGCACGTCTATCCGGGCAGGTATGAACCGCAGATGATTGTCAAGCTTGTGTTGAATGAGGGCGTAACCTACTCACACTGCGTGCCAACGATTCTCCAGATGATAGTCGACAACCTGCCTGAGGGCTTCAAGTTCCCCGGATGGAAGATGATAATCGGTGGTGCGAAGCTGCCCAAGGGCCTGGCTTTGAGGGCGAAGGAGAAGGGTATAACGACGATGGCCGGTTACGGATTGTCAGAAACCTGTCCCGTTCTGACGGGAGGCTTCCTGAAGCCACATTTGCTTGATGTTGATGAGGAAACGAAGCTTGACCTGTCGATAAAGACCGGCATTCCCTTCCCCTTGGTTTACGTTAGAGTCGTGCACGACGACTTCACGGATGTCAAACCTGACGAGGAGGACATGGGAGAGATAGTCGTGAGGACACCGTGGCTTACTGACACCTACCTCAAGGATCCGGAAAAGACGAAGGAGCTCTGGGAGGGAGGATGGCTGCACACTGGAGATATCGCTGTCATGGACGAGGAGGGATACATAACAATCGTTGACAGGCTGAAGGATGTAGTTAAGAGTGGAGGAGAGTGGATTTCAACACTGACTCTCGAAAACCTCCTGAGCCTGCATCCCAAAGTCAGAGAGGTTGCGGTTATTGGCGTCCCAGACGAGAAGTGGGGAGAGAGACCGCTTGCAATCATCGTCCCAATGCCCGGAGAGTCGCCAACACCAGAGGAACTCAGAGAGCATTTAATGAAGTTCGTAGAGGAGGGCAAGATAACCAAGTGGGCAGTGCCGGACAAGTTCGAGATTGTTGAGGAAATACCGAAGACGAGCGTCGGCAAGATAGACAAGAAAGTGTTAAGGCAGATGTACTCCAGCTAAACTTTTTTGAATTCCTCCTCTATTTTTGATAGGTCGTAAATTTCCTCTTCTATCTTGGCAATTCTTTCTGATTTTGCCCATGAAATGTCGAGATTCTCAACAATTTCCATGATTCTGTCGATCTGCATGATTATCTTGTTTCTGACTTCCTCATCCTTAATATAAACCTCGGCAAAACCCCTTATGACTGTGAGTGGATTCCTTATTCTATCAATAAGGTAAGCTATCGTCCTTATGTTCTCAACGAGTTGTTTGAACAACTCGTCCCTCTTTTCCTCATCTTCCATCGATTTGAAGGCAAATGCGATGTCGTCGGTGAGTGTCCTTAGCAAAGATTTCATCTCCTCATCCACGTTCTTCACAGACAGAAAACCATACGTTTTTTCACCATATCTGATTTCCAGACATTCTCCCTCACTAGGTTTCTCCACAATTTTTGCAGAGTAGTCGGATAGTATTTCCTCTACCCTTTTCACCAGTTCTTCGCGCTCACGTATTCTGACTATTGCTTCGTTAACTTCCACCATTTCTCTCAGCAGCTTGGTAAGCTTCCGGAGTTCTGTGATTTCCTGTGCGATTATCAAGCAGTGCTTCTCACCCTTAACTTCAATTGGCAAGAAGAAGTTGATGAAGTGCTTTCCACTCCTCTCGTCTTCGAACTCAACAAGCGAATCTTCCTCAAGAGCTTTTTTAAGGTGTCTAAACCTTCTTTCCGCCACATCTGTCGGAAAAATTTCAGACAAAGTTTTACCGATGGGATTCTCCCCAATGCTCTTCACCATCGCGGGATTCGCTTCGACAAATCTCCCTTCTTTATCCAGAATTGCAATAAGAATTGGAGAGTGCATAAAAATGGCTCTGTATCTTTCTTCGCTTTCCTTTAGTTCTCTTTCCATCTTTATTTTCTCGGTGACATCCGAGGCGATGGAAAGGCAGTAGATTTTCCCTTCAGCATCTCTATAAATCGTATTATGCCACTCACATGTGATAGTCCTACCATCTTTCGTTAAATTATCGTTTATGGAGTATGTGTAAATCTCTCCTTTGGCCATTCTTTTCGCAATTTGCTGCATTCCGTCCTTCAGCGGTTCTGGAACGATAAGTTCAACAACGTTCTTTCCAAGAACCTCTTCCTTTTTCCACCCAAAAATCTCTTCTGCCCTCCTGTTCCAGTCAACGATCTTTAACCTGTCGTCAAAAACGATGATTGCAAGGGGTGAATAGTTGAAAATCGACCTGTACTTTTCCTCGCTTTCTCTCAACCTCTTTTCGAGTTTAATTCTCTCAGTCACATCCCTGAAGTTCCCAATGAACCCCGTGATTTTATCTCCTTCCCACAGAAGCCTGACATTACCCTCAACAAATATTTCCCTTGAATCCTTCCGCTTCACCTTGAATAAGAGCCCGTAAAGATTTCTTCTCTCCCTGAAAGCTCTGTTGTAGGCCCTGTATACCTCATCTGCCGCTTCCTTGCTGAGTTTAAGGACTTCGGCGAAGTTCCTTCCTATAACCTCATCCTGAGAGTAGCCAAATGCCTCCTCAAACGCCTTATTTACCTCAATGTGATTTCCTTTCAAGTCGGTTACGGCAATTATGTCGAGAGAGTTATCGAAGAACTCTCTGTATCTCTCCTCTGTTTTTCTTCTTGCCGTGACGTCTCGCAGAATGAGCAAAACCGCCCGTTTTCCCTTGAAGGTGATGGGAGTTGGGTTGGTCTCGAACCACACTTCCCTTCCGTCAGGTAGGATAAAAATTTCCTCATAAGGTTCCACTTCCTCGCCCTTCATAACCTTAGCTATCCTCTCTACCGCAACTGCCCGATAGTCTGGATGAATGAACTCGACAAGTTTCCTCTTCATCAGGTGTTCGAGGGAAACGTACTCCAGTACTTTGGGGTTGGCGTAAAGAACTCTCTCACCATCGTGGATAATGGCAGGATCCGGACTGCGTTCTACTATTGTCCTAAATGTCTCAACGTCAGCCTCTGTTATGTTTTTGCTGTTCAGGTTGTCCACAATTTTTACTTGTTTTTCCAATAAATAAACTTTCCTACTTATTACAATAAAAGTAATGAGTAACTAACAAAGTATGAAAGTTTGTTCAACTGATTATTATTTTCACTCCTCATCAAAAATAAATATGTCCTCGATTCTAACGTTGAAAACTCTGGCTATCTTGTAAGCGAGCTTTAGTGAAGGGTTGTGTTTCCCCTTTTCAAGGAAAACTATTGTTTCCCTTCTAACTCCAACCTTTTTCGCAAGCTCTTCCTGAGTCAGATTGTATTTAGCTCTGTACTCCTTTATTCTGGTTTTCATACGGAACTCCTCGAATAGAAAGCGTAGAAGCCCAGGTAAAGTATCAGGATGGCACACACAGAAAATCCAAGAATGTAGCCTGTGCTGTTTCCTAAGGCAATCAGCAATGCACTCAGCAGTGCAGCTGAGATGCTGAAGAGTTCGAGAGCTCTTCTTGACGCCTTTTCAGACACTCTTTCAATCCTTTCATCCAGCAGAACCTTTTCAACTCTCCCTCTCGCCACCCTCAGCAGGACAAGTGCTGTAACAACTGCAATTACCGCTAAATATGGTTGCCTGCTCACCACAGCATATCCTACAACCCCTCCCAACACAATTGCTAATGCAGTTCCTACCAATGCAAATTTCTTTATGTCCACACTTCACCTCCTATTAAGTATTTCTAACATAGTGTTAGATATTTTTAACATTTTCGCTTAGCTAATATACCACAATCTAGCAATCTGCCTCTGACTTGCGTGGAAAAATAAGAGAAAAATTTAAATCCAGTCTAAAACATCCCAACTAAGTGAGTTCAGAGTTTTCCAAAAACGCGCTGTTGTGAGAGCATGATGCTGGAAAAGTTGGAAGAAAGAAAAGAACAACTTGAAAAAGAACTCCAAGAGTTTGTAAGGAAGAGGGATGAGCTTAACTTAGCAGCAAAAGAGTACGCAAGAAAGAGAGACGAACTAAATAGAGAAGTTAGAGAAATGCTGGCAGCAACGAAGACTGTGAAGGAGAAAAGAGACGAGTATAACAAGAAGGTAAGGGAGATAAGGGCAAAGAGAAACGAAATATTCAAGGAAGTGGACAAGCTCTATAAAGAAGTGGACAAGCTCAGAAAGAGCATTGACCGTGGTGGAAGACCTCTCGGAGAGATTGAGAGGGAAATCAGGAGATTGGAGTTCAAGCAGCAGACTGCGGTGCTAACGATAGAAAAAGAGAGAGCGCTAATTGAGAGAATATCCAAGCTCAGGAAGGAGCTTGAGGAGAGGAAGAATCAGCTTGAAAGACACGAGGAGTTCAGGAAACTGATTTCGCAGATCAGAGAATTAAAGGATCAAGCAAAAGAGCTTCTCAATCAGCTTAAAGCTTATGCTGAGGAGGCAGATAAGTATCATGAACAGCTTACCCAGATGTTCAACCAGATTGATGAAAAAAGGAAGCTCGCAGATGAAATGCACATGAAATTCGTGGAGAGCAAGAAAGAGGCAGATAGGTGCCACAATGAGGCAATAAAGAGGAGGAAGGATATCAAAGACCTTGAGAAAGTGATAAAAGCTCTGAAATCAAAACAGTTCAAGAGCAAGGAGCAGAGGGAGAAGGAAGAGCTTCTAAAGAAGGCAAAGCGGATTTACGAAATGTTCAAGAGAGGGGAGAAAATAGAAACAGAGGATCTTCTCATATTGCAGAGGGCTGGGCTGATTTAGCCGCTTCATACCCCATTTTTAGTGCTTTCAGGTTCAAATTAACTATTTTCTCCGGCATAACCTCTCTGATTACCTCTTCAACATGTTCCAGTTCGAATGGCATCGGAAAGTAGCCGAGAAGCATTCCAACAACCACAACATTTGTTGCAAGAATGTTTCCAGCCTTTTCAGCAATATCAGAAGCGTTTACAGCAATAACTCTCGGAGTAATCCTTCTGAGTTCAGCCAAAATCTCATCCAGTTCTGGATACGTTCCTGTTCCTGCAGTTACAGACGGTGGGATAATCTTTCGGGTGTTGAGAATTACAACAGACTTGTTGTTCAGAAATTTGGCGTATCTGATGGCTTCAGAGGGTTCGAGGGCTATCATCACATCCGCCCCTCCCTCTGGAATCAGTGGTGCTTTTACATCTCCCACTCTTACGTGGACTTCAACGCTGCCCCCTCTCTGCGCCATGCCGTGAGTTTCGGCGGTGATGACATTTAGCCCAGCTTTCATTGCGGCTCTTGCGAGAATTCCGGAAGTTGTCAAAGCACCCTGTCCACCAACACCTACGATGACGATGTTCAGCTTCATCATTCGCACTCTCAAGCTATGCATTTAAAAATTTAGCTCTGAGCTTCGATGCCCAATACTGTTAGCAACCTCTTCTTTATTGCCTCAGTTATCAGCTTAGAAAGCAGCTCCTTCTCACTAGCTTCACCGAAAATTCCGAGCGGTATCTGTGCCCCGGCTGCATGTGCATGCCCTCCAGCACTTCCTACATCTCCAAAGGCTCTCCTCAGTACATCACCCATGTGAATTCTCACATCCTTGTTTCTCGCTGAGATGTATACAACATCTTTTACAACTCCAAAAACCACTACTGTGGAAATACCTTCAAGCCTTAGCAGAAAATCTGCAGCCTGTGGTAGAGCATCTCTGTCATTTATAAACCCTGCAAAGCTCAGGAGAAAGCTTGAGTAAACCTGTCTGTTCCTAATTGCCGTACCAAGAATATCTAGTGTCTCGGTTGATATTGCTGGCCCTTCAATTTTCTCGATAAGTTCGTGGTCAACAAATGGGTAAAGGTAGGCAGATGCGAGAAAATCTGCTGTCTTTGTATTCCTCTTGAATTCGTCAGTTTCGCTCTTTATTCCAAAAAACAACGCTGTGGCAAGCATCTTACTCGGAGTAAGTTTTAATTCCTTGACATACTCTGTTAGTATCGTTGCAGTCGCACCAACGTTGTCTCTAATATCTACAAATCTTGCAACGACCTTCTCTGCTGGGGGGTGGTGGTCTATAATTATTGAAACGTCTATATCTGGAGGAATGGAATTGTTTACACCCGGTCCCGAGCTATCAACGATTGCAAAGGTCTCGTATGACATCAAATCTGCCTCTTCAGCTCTTACCATTGGAATCTCGAGAATGTTCATCATAGCTCTGTTCTTTTGATGCAGAATTTCGCCATAGTAGAGGATATCGGCATCAACGTCAAACTGCTTTGCTATCTCCTTCAGAGCATAGGCTGAGGACATTGAGTCTGGATCGGGGTTATCGTGGGTGAATATCCCCAATCTTTTGCCCTTCAGCGATTCCAGAATGTTCTTGAGATTTTCCAGCTTCTTGTAAATTTCTACCCTCTTTATTTTTTCAAGAAACGTGTTTTTGATAGCATCTGATACAAGAACAACTATATTTGCCCCTGCGCTCTCAAATTCTTCCTTCAGTTTAGGAGAAGCGACTCTGACAATTAAGAATACTTCTTTGTTTACACTTCTTATCGCCCTGACAGTCTCAAGATTTGCCTCATCATTTGCCCCGGTAACGAGAATCGCGGAGATAGTTTCAAAGTCAATTGTTTTGTAGAAGGAAGGGTCTGTTGGATCAGCTATAACGGCATCAAAACCCTCGTCTTCGAGCAGTTCTACCTTTTCCTGCGACTTATCCACTGCCAGAACACTTTTTCCAGCCTTTGTCAGTTCTCGAACCAGCCCGACACCAGCGGACTCACAACCCACAACAACATACTCGTACTTGCCGTTTTCGGTCATTTCACAATCAGAAAACTATAAGGGTATTAAACATTTCCGGTCTCTATTTTATATACTTAATACCCAACAACTCGAAAAGTTTATTTCAAAGCTTCCAGAAGCCTGTCATTCTCCTCCTTTTTACCGATGGTTATGCGGATATGCACACCGTCAAGCCCCATTACACTCGCATCCCTTATTATTATCCCCTTTTCGAGAAGTTTCTTTGTAATGTCATCTTCTGAATGAACTTTGGCGAGGATAAAGTTCGCCTCAGAGGGATGGGGCTCAAGCCAGTCAATTTTTGAAAGCTCTGAAAACACTCTTTCCCTTTCAGAAACTATTTTTTCCTTCACCGCCTCATAGTAATTTTCCGACTTTATCGCAGCTATTGCAGAGTTTACAGCTGGATGGCTTATCGCAAATGGCAGGCGAACCTTTTCTATCGCTTCAGTCAAATCTGGGTTGCAGACGGCATATCCTATTCTCATGCCCGCGAGGCCAAAATACTTGGAGAAGCTTCTCAGGACTATCAAATTATCAAGCTCGTTTACCAAATCAATAGAACTTTTTCCGGAAAACTCAACATATGCCTCATCGAGCACGACATACTCGGAATGCATAGCTAGCTCTTCAACAACTTTTCTTTCGATTGTATTCCCGGTCGGGTTGTTGGGTGAGCACAGGAAGATCAGTTTTGGTTTTTCCATAGCTATAACCTCTGAGTCCACCGTATATCCTTCAAACACAGGAAAGCTTATGGAAGCACTTCTGAGCATCGCGTAGATTGCGTACATGGTGTAGGAAGGCATTGGAATGACGACCTTATCAAGTTCGTCAATTATCACATTGCAGACAGATTGTATAAGCTCAGATGCCCCACAGCCCACAGCTATGTTCTCGATTGGGAAGCCTGTGTAATCTGAAATTGCTTCCTTCAGTCTTCTGTAATCTGCCTTCGGATACCGATTTATTGTGTGTAGCGAATCAAGATAAGCTTTTTTAACTTCTTCACTTGGCTCGTAAGGGTTCTCATTTGAACCGAGCTGAATAACAACTCTAGACGGAAAATCCTCAGGAAAAAAGCCTGCATCGTAGGGATTGATAAACCTGATTACCTCCCTCATTCTTCATCCTCCCTCAATCATGTTTACAAGGGTACCCAGCATTCTCATAGAATTCAGATCTCGGAAGAATGGGTCTGCGAGAACCACGTGATCACATAGTTCAAGCAGTTTTTCTATCCCCTCAGCAACCTCCGAAACTCCACCAGAGAGGGTGAAATTTTTTAGTAGAAAATCTCTGTGTTTGAGTATCTTTTCTGCATCGCTACTCTCCCTTATACTTCTACCCGATCTTCTCAGTTCCACAAGCTCCATAATGTCAACTCCTGAAGTTTCTTCGGCAATAGCATCCATCTTGAACTCCGAAATAAGTCTTTTACTGCCAAGAAAGACGATTAATGCTGCGATAATCAAATCTTCTTCAAACTTGCTCGAAAGAAGAAGTGCTGGACCGTAAGCAGCTTTGAAGATGTTCCCCTCCACAAATCCATCCATCCACCGGATAAACTCAGTGTTAACGGAATTATACAGCACTCCGTCAGTCTTTGAAGAAAGCTTCAGTGTCGCTGGTGAGCCTGCCCCAACTACGCAGCAACCTGATAACCTCTCAACACACTCCTTCAGTCTATGAAAGGCTTTAGCGTTCTCTCCTAAACCCAACCCTAAAATGTATCTGTCACCATACTTCTGCCTTAACACTTCTAAGCTATCAACTATCTCCTCACAGCTTCTTCGACTAACCGACAGTATTCCAAAACCAACAATTAAGCTTCTCGAAGCACTGCTTATTATATCTGCAACAACAAAGGGATCAGTAAAGCCCTCAAACTCACCCACCCAAATCGTCCTTATTCCAGCAATTTCAGCAAATTTTACCCTATCCACAATTTCTTTCTCACTCAAATCGCCGTTTATGTTCAGCCCAAGTCTACCAATCAAGGAGCTTTTTAACACTTGCCTTTTTTGGCAATCTTTCCCCATCCTCATCCTTTCCCGTATCCATAACTTTGTCACTCTTGGTTTTCGGTTTGTAACCAAGTCTGTCGCCGTAAAGTTCTACCACGAATTTTGCTGCAATCTTTGCCAAATCGTACATCTTTGCCTCGGTTAACTCTCTGAACTCGGTTTTCCTTCTGTCCTTCCTTCTGTCCACGTAGTACAGACAGAACAGGCATCTGTAAGGAGATATGGGAACGGGTTCTTTATCGGAGAAAACATCCTCAAAAGTCTCGATAGCGCAGTATGCACCATCACTGAACTTGCAGTATCTCACTCTCTCTTCTGAGATTTCCCTCACAACTCTGAGAAATTCATTGAGCTCCCCAGTAGTTTCTGCCTTCTTCTGCCTCTTATAAAAATACCACTCAAGCAGAAGGTAAACGAACTCTGATGGAGTCACATTTGCCTCCTCACACTTCTTCATCAGCAGTCTTTCCATATCCGGTGGTATGTCAACAGTGACCTTCATTTCCTGCCTTTCCCTCCCTTTCTAACTTTTCCTTTCTCATCAGCATCTAAAATTTCTTCTTTACTCTCCTCTTTTTCCCTCTCCTCTTTTACTTCCTCCTCTTCTCCAGCCATGGTTTTTGCGAGCATGTAATATCCAATAGAGTTGGCCTTTATCGGATCGTCAGGCCTCTTGACATCACCAATATCCTTGAAGCTTTCCTGAAACATCTCATAAACTCCCGGAAGCATACTTCCTCCGCCGGTGATGGTGAAGTTCTCTAAGAGAATTGTTGAAAGCCCTTCAAGCACGAGCTTTACTCTGCTGGCGATTCTCTCTACCCACGAACCAACAAGACTCTCGTATTCAGCCATTACTTCTTCTCTGCTCACGCTTAACTTCTTTCCACTTCTTATTCTCCCAACCTCGTACCCTTCAGTCGTTAGCAGCTTTGTCATCTCTTCTGGGCTTATGCTGATTCCGATCTTATTCCTCACTGCCACCTCCAGATTTTCGTAGAGCTTGTCCACACCCATAAGCATCGTGTCGCCCTTCAGATACTCCATATCTGCAATCACGAGGATGTCCGTCGTGCCAAAGCCTATGTCAACGCAAACTCCAGTCTCTGTCCCCATGTATGCCATCGTTCCTACGGGCTCTGGAAATATGAGAACCCTCGCCTTTAGTTCAGACTCCATTTCCTTCTTAAGCTCCTCTCTTTCTTTCCTCGAGGATTTTACAGGTAAACCTGTGGCAATTATTGAAGTGTTCTCTGCTTTTAGCTTCTTTATACCGTATCTGGCGAGTTCAAAATATGATGTGTGCAGAACTCTGCCCTCATGTAAGGGCCTCAATACCTCTACATTTTCCATAGAGTGGACAATGGGTAAAGCTTCATCTCCAACATAAACGCTCTTTGATTCTCCTTTCAGAGTCCACTCTTTCTCTTCGCCATAGGCAACAATGGAAGGATAAACCAGAACGTTTTTACCGTCAGCGGTTATCTTCGTGTAATTCGTTCCGATGTCAACACCAATCGGTCGCATGAATTAAGTTGAGCTGTGTTATATAAAAAATTTCTTCGAAGTGGGTCTGGCGAATCTTGAGTGTTGTATTTGTGGTGTTGCAGATGTAGTGGTAACTCTAAATCAATCTTGAAATAGAACAAAAGTCTCACTTAATGTTCTGGGGATATGTGAAGTTTTGCCTTGCGAAATTTGGGCGAACGTGTGCGAACCACGATAGTGGCGAAGAATCGGGCGGAGCGGTGGCATTATGTTTTTACACCTCTCGATTTCGTTATACGAAAAATTCCATAACATATCAGGTATGCAAAAGCAAATATAGAAATAAGCTTCCATATTTTCCAATTTCCCGTTAGAATGTCATATGCATACTCAGCAATTAAAGGAATGCCCACAATCAACATAAGAGCAAGAAAAATGAAATTTGCCTTTCTTTCTTCTCCATCTTTATGCAACCTTCTCATCACTGAACCGAGAAATCCTCCACCAAAAAATCCTGCTCCAATAACAGCAGGAAATCTTAAATCGAGCATGCCTGTTGCGTAGTAAATGCCAACGAGGGTTATAACAAAACCCGCAAATCCGAATGCTATCCCGTATTTCAAGTCAACTGGCTTTACCATTCTTTCACCTTTCCACTTTTAAAATAATAGACTAACAATGTTACAAGCAAACCAAACCAGCATGTAAGCCAAGCATAAGCAAATTCATTGAAACCCTTTAAACTTGCTCCAGCCAGTCCGAGAAAGATGAAGATGACTGCTCCCTGAGCCGAGTACTTTGCAACATTTCTTGGATTAGCTTTTCCCTCAGCTCTTTTGTACCAGAATAGAAAGATTGGAAGGAGAATTAGGTAAATGTATCCTCTCCAATCCATGGTTAAAGCTGTGTAGGATACTCCGTAGATGGCAAAGACGATACCGATAATGACAGCATGTAATGCAACATCCTTCATGTTTGGCTTCTCGTAAGCCTTGGCACTTCTCTTTTTAACCTGAATGGCAAACACTGCAGCTGTAATGAGCAGAGGAATCCCTACAACAGTGAAGAAATTGGTCGGCAGATCCAACTTTACCAATAGAAAAGATGTGAAAATTAAGGCAAAGAAAAATACTGCAATACTCCTCATCAGCTCCTCCTTTACTATCTGGTTCATTCTAATCGTTGTTCTCTTACTCATTTTGTTTCCACCATTTTTTGAAGAGGTAGATATATTATTATCTCTATAATGATAAACGATACAACACCAAGAGATATGCCCTCTAAAATTCCTAAACCAAAATTACCTGCTAAACCCCCTGCGATTCCTCCTGCAAGTCCCCCTATGATTGCATGCTTTTTCTTCTTGATATTCATAATTTTAATTACTCCCTGGTTTATAAATGTTTTTTCAAGCCACCGCGGAGTCCGATTTCACTTAACTTAGTATACGAGTTCACTTTTTTGTTCGGTTTTGGAAGGATATACGAAGTTCATGCTATCTTTAATTTTGACAGTATATGCGAACTCATCCATCTTTTTCACCTTTAACCATCCTGTATAGCGGACTTCTTACTTTTCTCAAATCTTTCATTGCAACGTGAGTATAGATCTCTGTCGTTTTTGAACTTTTGTGACCAAGCAACTCCTGAATGTATCTCAGATCAACTCCACTCTCAAACAGATGGGTGGCAAATGAATGCCTCAAGGAATGAACTGTAACCTCTTTCCTTATCCCTGCTTTTCTACATGTTGTCAAATATCTTCTGCAAAGTCCTTGTTGTTGTATATCTATCTTTTCTCTGTCCCTGAAACAGCCTCTTTCTTAGCTTGTATTTCTCAATGTATTCTTTGAAAGTTTTTAATGCTGCTTCAGAAAAGATTTATCACAAACTTTGGCTTGTCATTCTCTTGAAATCACACTTGCAAGCGGAATCTTGTTCCTTTATCCGTCAGATGATAAAGATGGGGAGGACAGCTAAACAACAATTCAGTTGAGAGATTACGTGGAACTGTAAGAGATAAAGAAGGTCACGAGTGGATTGAAAATTGAGGATACACCGATAATCAATGGACATATGATTTACTACAACTTCATTAGCCCTCAAATGGGCTTGGATGACAGAACTCTAGAGAGGGGGCGAAAATTGACTTAAACTTAGGCAAAAACAAATGTTTGGAGTTACCTTATTTGCAACACCCAATTGTTTCAACAGAATCTTCGAGGTTACAGTTTTAAAGGGATATGCTGACAAAAACCCATGCCAAAAGTGAGGATTCACACAACTGTATCACCCGAAACATCCAGAAAAATCGAGGAATTGAAAAAGGAGCACAAAACATTGAGCAATATCGTCGAAAAAGCTGTTAACTTACTTTACAATTCTGAAAACGTAAAAAACGTGAGTGATTATGACGTCCTCCTTCTTAGTTTCGTCAAAGAATTGAATTTCACACTATGTGCTAAAGACCACTACACTGCTCTTGCTGAAAGGGATATTGAGAGGGCTGTAAGAGAGAGTATGCTGGAAATGGCTGTAAAGTACATCTCAAAGAGGCCGATAAGTGACCTCAGTTTGGAGGAGTTACTTGAGAATGTGAGTAAGTTGTGGCAGATTTTGAACAGAGCAGAGCATGTGGAGGTTGAGAAAATCGAAAACGAGATCAATTTCGTGTTCTATCATGACATGAGAAGCTTGGCTGTTTCGGAGATCCACTTAAGCTTGATCAAATATCTTTTCGATAAATATTACTCCGACGGCTATGAGATGAGAGTTGACACCATTACAGTTAACGGCTTTTCGGTGGTTTTTAGCCGTAATAACCGTGTGTAGTTCCGTAAATTGCCCTTTTCACTAACTCCCTCATATCCTCTTTCTTTACAACTCTGGGATTTCTTGACACGTGCCTTTCACTCAGAAAGATTCTTTCAGCTATCTCATCAACATCATCTTCACCCGCTCCGACATCCAAAAGCTTTGTGGGGATGTGTAAATCCTCAAGAAGTTTCATAAATTCGACTCCTGAGTTTAGGGCAGCATCCCTAAGCGATATACCGTCAACATTTGCCCCCAGAAGTTTGGCTATTCTAGCATGCTTTTCCAAATTCGCTATTGCATTATACTGCAGAACATAGGGCATCGTAATCCCAACGCTCTTGCCGTGAGGGCTTTTGTGGATATGTGAATGGGCATAGCCGAGAGCGTGACCAAGGGAAGTTCCTGCAACATTAAATGCTATCCCAGCAAGAAGTGAGGCGTAGGACATCTCTGAACGAGCATTAAGATTATTTCCATTCGAGTAAGCCTCTCTGATGGCTTTTGCACCAATTTTTATGGCTTGCTCGGCAAACATATCTGTTATGGGATTTGCGAGGATAGATGTATATGCTTCAATGGCGTGACAGATAGCGTCAATTCCTGCATTTGCTGTCACCTCAGGAGGCGCAGAAATCGTTAGCATGGGGTCAACGATAGCTATGTCGGCATACAGCGATTCGCTATCAAAAACATACTTAACTTCCCTTCCCGGAATTTTAAACACCGCTAGCTTTGTGACTTCTGAACCAGTCCCTGCGGTTGTGGGGCAGAGGATGAGCTTTGCACTTCTTTCTGGGAGTTCTTTTCCGATAAATTCTGAGACACTCGAATCTTTGCCTGCAACTGCTGAGAGTTTTGCAACGTCGAGAGTACTCCCTCCACCAACACCAACGACTGTGTCAAATTTAACACTGCTGAGAATTTCGTCAACAACATCAATTTCAGGCTCTGGTTCGACCTTACTCCATAACTCACAGTCAAATTCCTTTAAAATTTCACATATCTCCTCCCCAACCCGCTTCATTGCTTTGTCTGTGATGACCACTACTTTCTTGCCCCCGAGTCTCCTAACCACACTGCATATCTCCTTGATGCGGTCAGGACCAAAAACAACTTTAACACAGCTGAAAGTGAAGCTATCCAACCAAACCACCTCCGTATCTGATGACAAGTACTGCAGACATAACTATCACGACACCAAGCATTAACTTCTTTAAACTTTCCCCATCAAGCCTTCCGAGTATTTTTCTGCCTGTAAAATAGGCTGCAGCAACAAAAGGAGCAATTAAAGCGAGTTTGGTCAGGACCTCATAACTGACATGCCCGAAAGCGACGAAGGCTGAAAGTGTTACCGTATCTATAACCACAAGATATGTTATCATGAAACTGCGAATGAAAGCACTGTTGTACCCCTGATTTGCGAGACCAATCACTATCTGCGGTCCATTTACACCGGTTAAAACGCCCATGATACCGCTTACAAATCCCAGAGTTAAAAACATGGGCTTTGCTCTTCTAACTCTAAAACTCACACCGAAAAGCATCAGTGAGGCTAAAATACCCATACCAAATCCGATTAACAATCCCACAATCTCCTGAGAAGCAATTCCAAAAAGAAACATGCCCGCTGCAACTCCAGCAAACCCTCCAAAATAAATCTCTCTTAGACTGAAGTTCAGTTTCTCTCTTACAACGAAAATTATGTTTACAAAGGATTCGAGAAGGATCAGAAGAACCACAGCCTCTTTCGGTGGTAAAATGTTGGAGAAAATTGGTGAGAGAAAGATTGCACTTCCAAAGCCCGTAACCACTCTGATTGTGAAGGCTATGAGAGTTAGCAGGCACATTATAGCCAGTGTTAGCGGCGTCATTTTAGTCCGAGAAACTTAAGCATTTTTTCAACTCTCTCAACCCTCTCAACATACGCTCTCTCGATATCCTTATATTCATAAATCCCTCTTCCCGTTTTTACGCCAAGCTCACCCCTATCAACCTTCTCCAAGAGCCATTGGGATGGTTTGAACTTCTCGTCCCTAAATCTCTGATACAGATAGAGGGATGCATAGTAAACGACATCAAGGCCTATGTAATCTACGTTTCCCATAGGGCCGAAAAGTGTGTAGAGAATGCCGAGATGAGACTTCCAGACTCTGTCAATATCCTCAACCCTAACTCCTTCCTCAATCATCTTTGAAGCCTCGCTTAAAACAGCGGCGTTGAACCTGTTGACGATGGACTGATTCCTGCAGAAAACAACCTCTTTACCCAAATCTTTCAAAAGGTCATCCACGAACCTCGCCACTTTCTGGTCGGTGTATTTAGACAAAACAACCTCAACAAGAGGCATGACGTAGGGAGGATTCATCCAGTGGACGCCGAGAAACCTTTCTCTTTCATCGAGCCTTTCAGCAATGTCGTTGACGCAAATAACGGATGTGTTGGAGCACAGCGGAGCTTTTGTTAGCTTTTCAAATTTCTTCAACACCTCCGCTTTCACTTCAAGACTTTCAACAACAGCCTCAATGACGAGATCACACGTCTTTACTTCCTCCATGTTTTGTGTGAAGCTAATCTCACCCCCAATCTCGAATCTCTTAGCCATTTCTCCGATCGCTTTTTTTGCACCCTCCAGAGCTTTTTCACTTACATCGTAAAGGACTACGTCGTTCTTTCTTGCTACATCCAAGGCAATTCCCTGCCCCATGAGTCCCGCTCCTGCAATGAAAATTCTCATCAGCTCACCTCCTCTTTAAGAGTTTTGACGTGGTCTTCAACGATTTTATCAACGTCATCCCATCTTATCTCCCATCCAAGCTCATCAATCCTGCTGTATCTCTTCAGAATTCCCGACTTGTCCACAAAATCAGTCATAAGCGTCCAGTTTTCCGCAATTTTCCTTGCCTCGTCACTGATATCGAATTTCGGCTTAAAATCGGGAAACAGCCTTTTGACAGCATCAACAAGCTCTCCAAGGGAGACGGGAATGCCACCAGCATTGAATATGGGTCTGGAAACTTTTTTCTTCTCATAAAGTCTACGGATTAAATCTGCAGCATCTTTAACGTAGAGAACCGGTAGTCGAGTTTCGGGAGGTAGTGAGATAACGCCCGTTCTGCTGAAAAAAGCATCATCAATTAAGGTGGAGAAGGTAACACTTGCCCCCATCCCACTCCTGAAAGGGCCAATTAGAATGGGGAATCTGACAATCCTGAAATCTGTGCCATAGGCATATCCGTAGTAGGTGCCGAGAATTTCGGAGCATGCTTTGGTGGCACCGTAGAATGTAGAGGGATCGCGAAAGGAAAACTCGGATATGGGCTGACTTCTCAAACCGTAAACAGAGTGGCTGCTCGTGAACACAACCTTCTCAACATCGAACAGTCTGCATGCCTCAAGGATATTCAGAGTGCCTTCAACATTTACCTTAAAGGTATCAACGTGGCTCTTTTCAGCCTTGATGGAGAGTTCAGCAGCGGCATGAACAACTCCATCAATCTCGTGCTCTCTGAACACCCTTGCAATATCCGACCATGCGGTAACACTGCCGAATTCAAAAATACCCTTCTTGCTCTCTTTCAGGTCAAGAATAATCGGGTCTTCGAAGTGTGATGCAACGAACCTTCCGAGAAAACCCGATCCGCCCGTGATGAGGACTGTCATTTTAACCCTCCGAATTGGAGAGAAGGTAAGCTAGAGGAGATATCTCTTCAAGCTTCACTCTCACGTCCAGAACAGCAGGTAATCCAGAATCCAGTGCCCTCCTCACAGCCCCTTTCACCTCTTCAGGATCGGTAACAAGCTCCCCGTATGCCCCAAGGCTTTCGGCAAACCTGTCGTATCTGACATTTTCATTAAGCATAACACCATACTTTGCCCTCTCTTCAGACTTCGTCGTCAGAAACCTTGTGTGGTTAACCAGTCCCCATGCAGAATCATTTACAACCACAACCACAATCTGCAAACCGTGCCTGACGGCAGTGTCTATCTCAACACCATTAAACAGAAAGCTACCGTCACCAGTTACAACAAAAACCCTTTTTTCTGGTTCCGCAGCCTTTGCAGCGATACCCATAGGGATGCCAGCTCCAAGATGCCCAAATGGGCCTTGAGAAGCAATAACTTTTCCAGATCTGAAGTAAAGCAGTCCCCAGGCAGTTGTTTCACCGCCGTCGAGAATAACAAGGCCGTCCCTTCTCAGGATTTCGGAAAGCTCTTTCATAAGTCTTTGAGGCTTCATCGGCTTCTCATCACCTTTGGCAGCCTCATCAAACACTTTATTTATGTTGCCAACAGTCATCTGAACACCCTCAGCCCATCTATCGAATTTTGAGGTAGAATCGAGGAAACGAAGGGCATTAGCAAGGAAGAATCCTATATCGCAGCATATCGCGACGTTAACATACCTGTTTTTGGCCACCTCCTTTGGATCAACGTCCACATGAACAACCTTTGCATCTTTTGCAAATTTCTGCCCAAAACCAAGAAACTCGTCAAATCTTGTTCCAAGAACGAGCAGAAAATCGCTTTCACCTACAACAGGCGAGGCTGAAGCCTGACCGGCAAACAGTTTGTGATCACCTGAGATGCAGCAGTAACCAAGTCCGCTAACACATACCGGAATTGACAGCCTTTCAGCAAATTCCAGAAGCAAATTTTCCGCCTTGCTCCAGTAAACCCCAGAGCCGGCAATTATCAGTGGTTTTTCAGCATCTTTTAGCAATTCGACTGCCTTTAAAATGTAGCCCTCCTCGCAGCCAACTCTTCCAGTGTAGCGATAGTTTTCCGGATCAGGGAGTTCGATTTCCACGTTACAGTCGGAGTTTAAAACGTCCTTTGGTATCTCAAGCATCACTGGCCCAAATCTGCCTGACAAAGCTCTCCTGAAAGCTTCTTGAACATATTCGCGAAGTCTTTGCGTGAAGGGCACAAGTCTTGACCACTTAGTGTACTCCTTCACCCACAGATGGCCGTCAATCTCTTCAAAGGCATTTCTGTCTAGATTGGCATACCTGCTGTGTCCGGCAATAGCAACAACTGGACTTGAGGCGTAGTAGGCCTGAGCAAGAGCCGGCATTAAATTTGCCAGCCCCGGTCCTGTTGGGACAATGCAAAATCCCGCATCTCTCGTCACACGTGCATAACCATCGGCAGCATTCCCGGCAGCCTGCTCGTGCCTCGTGAATATGACCTCAACACCCTCATCTCTCAGGTATTCACACACCGGTAGAATCTCACCGCTTGGCAGAGCAAAGGCACACTTTACCCCCTCCTTTAGCAAAGATTTTGCCACCAATTCTGCTCCATTCATTTTCTCACCTCAGAACTCATCCAACTCCTTACCCTTGGTTTCTGGCAATAGCCATGGCATCAAGCACATGAGCAAGAAGGCTATTCCGCCCAGAAGCATGCCGTAGAGGATGCTCGAAAAGGTTGCCACATACCCGACAACAAGTCCACCCACGGATAAGCCCCTTGCAATGCTGAAGATAACAGATGTTGCTGTTGCCCTAACTCTCGTCGGAAACATTTCACTACTCCAAACTCCGAATAGAGCATGTGAACCGAATCCAATTGGGATTATGAAGAGTGATAGCAAAGCAAGATTCTGGTTGTAGTTCACCAAGGTGAAGTAGCCAAGGAGCATACAGCCAATCAATCCCACTGCCGAGGATATGGCGAAGCTAACCCTCCTGCCTACGTAATCACTCACGAAGCCTACAAAGGGTAAAACGATTAGAGCAACAAGAGAAATTCTCAGAACTATCATGCTCGCCTCTTCAGGGCGATAACTGAACTCTCTTATGATGAATGTTGGAGACCAGTCAACTATCGTGTGGTAGGCAAATTCAGCTAACCAGAAGAGGAAGGTTGCGAGAATCATCAGCTTCAGATACGTCCTGTTTTTCACTATCTCTTTTAGTCTAAGAGACTTTTCACCCTCTGCACCGTGCTTCTCCCAAATTCTGGATTCGGGAAGATATTTGGCAAAGAGGATCAGAAATGGGATGGGGTAAAGAACTATAAAAAAGCAGGCTCTCCAACCATAAATCGGATAAATCAGAGAGACGGAGAGGGCGGAGATTATGAAACCAAATACAAAGGTTGCGTGAATCAACCCACCGAACAGTCCACGTCTTTTTGGGGAGTAAAACTCACTCATATAGGTAAAAGCCAGACCCCAAGTTACACCCATACCGGAAATCAGTCTTAGGACTGCAAGGGTCCAGAAGTTTGGGGCAAATGCCGATAAAACGCTAAAAATAACGACCCACAGTATTGATAGGATTAGGGCATTCTTCCTTCCGAATCTGTCTCCAAGCTCGCCGAAAAGCATTGCACCGAAAATGCAGAAAATATACTGGGCAGAAAAAACAAAGCCGATTTCAAGCGTGCCAACATCAAAATCCCTCATGATTGGCTCTGCAAGAAAGTTGAGGATTGTCAGACCAACAGCATCGTGCGACCAGCCTATTGCAGCGGCAATCAAAACTATGAGCTTCTCAAACCTCGTGAATTTAATCTCAGTCATAGATTTTTAATGGATTAATAAACTAAAAAATTTATGCAAATAAATGTGCACAAATGCACACTATCAGAAAAACTTGATATACTTTCGTGAGAAAAAATGTATAATGCTTGGCTGGGGAGAAATAGTGCTGATAATCATCGCCGCGATAATCTTCATGGGCCCTGATAAGCTTACCGACTTTGCAAGGCAACTAGGAAAGCTCTATGGGGAGTACAAGAAGGCGAAAAGAATGATTGAGCTTGAGGTCATCTATGGCATAAAGCCCTTAGATGATGATGAAGTTGAAAAAAAGGCTAAGGAGAATTACGAAAAGCTGTTAAGCGAACTCAAAGACTCCTCTCAAGAAGCTCCTCCTCGCTCAGACCGGTGATTTCAAGCACGGTAAGCCCCTTCTTCAATCCTTCAGCCTCTTCTTTGCTCATAATTTCTCTGAAAGCCTCATCCGATATAATCATGCTGTTTCCAAAGGGATCTTCAAGGATAAGGGTGAGCTCTTCATCCCCCTCAATCGTATTTCTGATACGCTCAAGAACCCATTCGCATCTCTTGACCTTCTCTTCATCTTCAGCATTCCATCTCATGACAGTTCTCACGACCTTCTCAACTCTGTCCAGCACACCTTCGAGGTTGGTTATAAAGGCTTGGCTGGCTGGGCCAGGCTCAACACTCACCCCAACTTCTGGAATTCTGATCGTTCCTGAAGTCGACCTTATTACCTTCGTGTAGAGGTTGTGGCGGTTTATCTTGATCTTGTATCTTGTTGGCTCTTTCGTTTCAACAACAACAGAATCAGAATGCTTGAATCCACATTCACAGCTAATTGAGGTAAGTAAAACATTTCCAAAAAATGGTACCTTGTATGTTGTTACGACTGTTTTAAGCTCTCCCCCACAGCTTGGGCATGGTATCATCTGCCTGTGCCCCTAATCTTGTTCCTGTCAACCTTTATTCCTGTAGGTGTTACAATAACGTAGTCCTCCCCAAGCCCCACGATATCTCCTTTCACGTCTTCTGCAAGCTGCCTGAGGTCTTTAAGCACCCTATCAAGGGTAAGCTTGTCGTGCTTAATGAACGCTATATCTGCAACCACAATGTTTCCATCGTAGATTTCTCTTTTTATCTCTGGAATCTCATTTAAACCGGTTACTTCAGCCACTCTTATGAAGGTGGCAGCACCAGTAGTGATTTCTGCCTCATACTCACTCAGGTCAAGCTCCTCATACTCGTCTATGTTGATCCTTTCAGACTTACCGAGAATCTTGTCTATAAGCCCCATGATTTCACCAGAGCTATTTTTGATTTAAAGTATTTAAAGATTTTTTGCAATAACAAAGCTTAAAAGGCCTAAGTCAGCTAAGCACAAATGTATGAAATTTGACGTCATAATTGTTGGTGCTGGTCCTGGAGGGATGTTTGCTGCTTACAAGCTTGCTGGAAAGCTAAGTGTGGCTATTTTTGAAATGGGAAGGGACATCTCGAGAAGAAAGTGCCCCAGTGATCTCTCTGAAAGCTACTGTACTAAATGCAACCCGTGCAACATAACCTCAGGTATTGGTGGAGCAGGTGGACTCTCCGATGGAAAACTAAACTACGTGAACCCCGATTATCCGTCAAGCTTTACAGTTGGTGGTGATTTTGACTTCCTCGATCCGGATTATCTAATTGAGAAAATGAATGAGGTTGATCAGATATTCCTCAAACATGGAGCGCCAAATGAAATTTATGGCGAAGATTCTAAGAAGGTGGCTGAGTTTTTAAAGAGGGCTAATGCCGCTGGGATTGAATTCGTTCCGCTGAGGCAGAGGCATGTTGGTAGCGACGAATTACCGAAGGTCGTTAAGAGCATTGAAAACAAGCTGAAGAAAAGTGGGGTGAAGATCTACACAAGAAAGACTGTTGTGGACATAAATCCTGAAAAAAAGGTTGTTAAGACAGATAAAGGAGAAGAGTTCGGCTATGATCAGTTAATAATAGCTGTTGGCAGGAGTGGGGCAAACTGGCTTGAAAAATGGGCTAAAGATTACAATCTGGAGGTTGCTGAGAACTCAAAGGCGATAGATGTCGGTGTTAGAGTGGAGGTGCCAGCCTCAATAATGGATGACATAACTTCAACAATCTACGATCCAAAGCTCAGAGTTGTGACCAAGAGGCATGATGACTATATGAGAACATTCTGCACCTGTCCGAGAGGTTGGGTTATCAGAGAGGATTACGGAGACTTCTGTCTCGTTAACGGACACAGCAAAGCAAAAGAGAAAACGAACAACTCGAACTTTGCACTTCTGGGACATTACGAGTTTACAGAGCCATTTGAGGAGCCCAACGAGTGGGGGAGGGACTTGGCAAGAATTACCACAAAGCTTGGAGGAGGAAATCCGATAGTTCAGAGGCTGAAAGACCTGAGACTTGGGAGAAGGAGCACGGAGAGTAGAATAAAGAACAATAGACTCGTTCAACCAACTCTCAAAACTGCAATTCCGGGAGATATAAGCCTTGCATATCCCGGCAGAGCGATTGATGATATACTTGATGCTCTCGAAAGGCTCGATAAGGTAATTCCGGGCGTTGCAGATGACTCCACATTACTTTACGCTCCTGAAGTAAAGTTTTACTCCCTGAAACTCAAGGTTAACAAATGGATGAAGACCAACATCCCCTATGTTTATGCTATCGGTGATGGTGCGGGGGTTAGCAGAGGGATTGTTGGAGCGGCAGTCACGGGCATAATTGCAGCGGAGAGTGTACTTAAGGAGAGAGGATTGATCTGAATGGAATTCTACGATATACGCGAAGTTGAGAGTTTCTCTCTCAGCTTACAGCTTGAAAATGGAAAGATGGAGAAGCCGAGATACGATCATTCAGTGTCCAAAGGTTTTAGAGTTCTAAAAAACGGATTCTGGGGGGTTTTTGAAGGTAATGTGGATGATCGAGATGGATTAAGCCAAGCTGAGAAGAACGCTATTTTCCACTCAGATTCAGATGTTGTTGAAATTAAGTTAGAGGGCAGTTTTGAGATGAGGGTGAAGGAGAGGCCTGAAGATGTCCCGATTGAGGAAAAAGTCGAACTTTTGAGGGATTTAGAGAGGGTTATAAAGGACGTTTGCGTTAGCACGAAGGTTGTGTATATTGAAAACCTGAGGATTTTTCGTTATAGGGATTCATGTGAGTCTAACGTGAGCTATTCTGTCTACAGGACTGGTGTATCCATAACTGGAGTGGGTAAGGGAGAAACCCTGCAGTTCTTCTCCCGGAGATTGATGAAGGCTGGTGGTTTTGAGGTTCTTGGAAATGCAATCAGCAAGGCTGAAGAAATCAGAGAAGTTTTACCATCACTTGTAAATGCGAGATCACCCCCATCTGGAGAGATGAACGTTGTGATGGATCCAAATCTGGCTGGTGTTTTTGTTCATGAAGCTTTCGGCCATGCTGTTGAGGCTGACCACGTTTTGCAGGGAGCAACTGTTCTTGAAGGCAGAATTGGAGATGTTGTTGCAGCCGAGAATGTTACGGTTATTGACGACCCCACGATCCCTGAATTTGGTTTCTTTCCATTCGACGATGAGGGCGTTAGGGCTGAAAAGAAGGTCATTGTAGAGAAGGGAGTTTTGAAGAGCTTCCTTCACAGCAGAGAGACGGCTAAAAAGCTTGGCGGGAGAGCGGGGAATGCAAGATCGCAGGGGGTTGATGTGCCAATTGTCAGGATGAGCAATACCTACATTGCCCCCTCTGACTACAGCTTTGATGAGCTTGTCGAGGAATGCAAGAACGGCATATATCTCCTCGGATCGAGAGGTGGAGAAACAAATCCAGCAACCGGTTATTTTCACTTTAGCGCTCAGTATGGCTATCTAATCGAGAGGGGAGAGATTACTGAAATGGTCAGAGACGTCTCCCTTTCTGGCAATACTCTTGAAATACTGAAGAACGTCAGGATTGGGTGTGATCTACAATTTGATCCTGGATTTTGTGGCAAGTCTGGACAACTCGTCCCGGTTTCCGATGGTTCTCCGCATCTTTTATGCAGGGCTACGGTGGGTGGAGCCTGATGGAATGGGAAATTTATGAGTACAGAGTTAAAGGTATATCGGCAGAGATCGAGGCTGGAAAGCTAAAGAGCGTAAAGTCTTACGTAGATTCTGGCTTTTCCGCGAGAGTTATAGTCAACGGAAGGGTTGGTTTTGCCTCCTCATCGTTCAGTAAAGAGAAGGCGATAGAGATGGCTGAGAAGATTGCAATAGTCTCAGAAGACACTTTGGAGGATTTTCCCTCAGGCAAGTATAAGAAGGTGGGAGGAATTTACGACAGAAAGGTCGAGGGAGTTGACTCAGAGTTCTTGAAAGATGAATATGAGATGGTTGTATCCTCAGCAAGAAAGGCAAATGTCTCCTCTGCCTCGATCAGTCACGAGGTTAAGGAAGTCAGGATTTCTAACTCTTTCGGGCTTGAGTGTGCGGAAAAAACCACTTCATCGGCTATAATAGTCGAGACAGTCTATAACGGAGGGAGTGCCTACGAGATACGCGAGAGTAGAGATGTGAATCTTGACATCGAAGAGGCTGTAAGAAAGGCTGAAGAACTGGCTATTGAATCGTCCAGAGCTAAGAAGATAGAAAGCGGAGTTTATGACGTGCTTTTTGAACCAATAGCTGTTCATCAGCTACTTTTTTACACTCTTTATCCATCATTTTCAGCCGAAAATGTTGAAAAGGGGAGAAGTGCTGTTAGAATAGGAGATAAGCTTGGTAGAGTTAGTATCACAGATGATCCGACGATTGAAGGTGGTTTGATGAGTTGCAGCTTTGACGATGAAGGGGTGGACACAAAACCAACGATACTCGTTGAGGATGGTGTTGTCAGAAGCTACTACACGGACTGGAAACATTCGAAAAAGTATGGTGTAACTGGAAACGGGTTCAGAATGGAAGAAACGAGCTTTCCTGCACCTCTGCCAAGCAATGTTGTTATAGAGGCTGAAGAAATGTATGAAGATGATGGCTGCCTTAAAGTCCACACGCTTATCGGTTCCCACACTTCAAACCCAATAAGCGGCGACTTCAGTCTTGAGTGTATGAACGCAAGTCTCGGAGACAAACCTGTGAAAGGTGCTATGATCTACGGGAACATATTTGAAGTGCTAAAAAAACTTGAAGGAGAGTTCGGTGAAAGAAGACAGGTAGAAAATACTGTTACGAAGTCTCTGAGATTTGAAGATCTGAGAGTTATCTGAAACTTTTCTAACTACCTGAACTGAACTTGGCAATGAATACTGTCAAGAACATCAGAAACATCAGAGTGATTATAAGCACAAAAATAATCTTCGCCAGCTTTCCAAGCCTTCTCTTCTCTTCTCTTTTCAGAACCTGAAATTCCATGGATTTACTGCTAATTTCGTAGCCTTGCTTGCCTTTGAACCTCACCTCAAGTTTGTGTTTCCCTGCAGAGGGTGCCACGAAGGTGAAGGAAAACATCCCATAATCATTGGTCTCCGAACTCCCGATCTCTCTTCCGTCAAGGTAAATGGAAACTTTAGCTCTCTCTAAGGGTATCCATGATTTCTTTGATTCATCGTAAAACGTAACCCAACCCTCGACTGTAGTCATATCTCCTTCAGCGGGTGCCGCATCTACAAAGTGGGCTGCAACTCTTGTCTTATGGGAGGATGAATCTGAAGAAAACATACACCATCACCACCAGTACAAATACGTGCTTCAAACCTGCTTCAAGTTTTCCTTCGCCCATCAATCCAGCCATTAACCCTGAGAAAACCGCCACCAGCAGAGACGTTTCAAGAAATACCTCTTTCACCTCGCCAATGTTAAAGACAACATTACCGACAATTGGAGCTGTTTCGAGAGTTACGAATACTGAGAGCATATTTTGAATTAATACATTGGTGGTATATAGAAACACCGCGAATGATAAATATATTATTATAATATACATGCTCATTTGTGCATTGATCCTATCTCTCACTTCTATTTCAAGCTCGGAATAGAGAGATGCCGTCAGCAAAGCATCCTTAATGCTTGGGGTGGATTCTATAGCTCGTATCAGCATTGAAATGGCCTTTGCAAATATTCCGCTCCTTATTCTGCTTTCCACCTTTTCCAGCGCTGATGTTACAAGCTCGCCCCATTCAACCTCTCTTTTTATCCTTCTAATTTCTCTGCCCAAAATCCCGAGCTCAGTTTCGGAAAGATGACGGAGAGCTTCAACGACGTTTAATCCAGCTTCGTTGAGAGAGGCAAGCTGTCTCAAAAACTCAGGAAGCTCTCTCTCCATCTTGTGTATAATTCTGCTCCTATATTCTATGAAGATTATGGCTGGAAGGATTATAGCAGAGAGGGACGTGAATACAAGGAAATCAAGCTCCATTTTTCCGTAAGCTAAGAAGAAAAATACGGCTCCAGGTAGAATTAGATAAAATAATAGTGCCCTGAAAGTCAGGGTGTATGGTTCTTCGATGAAGGGCAGGGTCAGAAATCTTTTAATTGCCCTCAACCTTAGCCTGAACTTATCAACTGTAAAACCGGGTTTCTTATTATCGTCAATTCTAAGGTCAATCCTCTCAAACTCTTCCTTAACCTCTGAAAATCCTGTTGGCTCCTTAGGGATAGCAGACTTAATTAACCAGATAATTAAGATAGAACCGAGAGGGATGAAGGTGAACATTACAGCCTTGAAAAGCTGTAAGGTTGTTCCGCCTATCAGCTGAAAGACGACAAGGACTGTGAGGAAGAAAAGTGGGGAGACGATAAAGAGAGCAAGATAGATTTCGGCAAAAACTTGCAAAGTTTCAAAGAAGAGCGTGTAGTAAGTTTCTCTTTCGGTTAGGTACTGGTCAGATTTTGCCCTAAGATACTCAATTATATCTCCTCCACCCTCATAAACGTTTATGAAGTTCTCAAGAAAGGTTTTTAGCTTTTCAGAAGGTGTTGTATCTGCAACTTTCCTCATGGCAGATAGTATGTCGTTTCCAAAAACCTCAGCAAGGAGGACAATTTTTTCAAATTCCTTGCTGATCTCCCCGAAAATATCTTTATTCTCTGAGATAAATCTGAAAATAGAGATTATTGGAACTCCACCCTTTGCCATGCCCAGCGTCATGTTAACTGTGTGGGGTAAAGAGGCATCAATCCTGCCCCTTCTTATGTTGGATATGTATATGGGGTAAGACAAAATAAGGTATCTTGTGAATCCAAAAGCGAGCAAAGCAAAGCCAATGCACATGGCTATCTGGACTCTCCAATACTCTATCTCAACACCTCTGATCACAAGGAACTCCGCTGGTTTTACAAATTCACTCACAAGATAACCAAGCGCTATACCCGGAATTGTGGCAAGAAAAGGGTAGAAGAGGGATAGAGCGAGTATTTCAGACAGTGTAACCCTCAGCCGCGATCTTTCAAGCATGTTTGATAAATCCGAGTATTTTTTGGGTTTTCTGTCTATTCTCCTTCTGTAAAACCTTACAAAACTGAGGGGGACATAGAGAGTCACGGTATCTCCCCGACCTTAGACATCGCAATCTCAGGGTTGCGGTAGTATGCATGAATATGCTTAGTAACCTTCTTGTAGTTCTTCACACCTTTTTTCACCATCTCTTCCAGATACTTTTTCCTATTCAGGAGCTCTTGGTAGACCTCCTCAACGCTTGTACCCATAATTTCAGCTATTTTTTCAATCTTTTTCGGCATTTCCACTTCAATGTGCTCGTCCTTATCTGGATCCCACCTTAAGAACTGATTTACGAGAAGGTTTTTGTCATTGGGATCAATTCCAAGTATCTCGTTAACCTCCTTTGTCCTTCTTAATCTTGTTTTCCCTTTTACCCACATGCTCTGAACAAGAGCTATGTCAAGGAATTGCAGCATGCTTCTTGGCACCCTCAGCGGGTTACTCTCAAGCCTGTACACCATCTGGTTAATATCACCTGCATGAAGTGTTGAGTAGCTTGCATGCCCGGTTGACATCGCCTGAAACAGAGTTTGAGCCTCCTTGCCCCTCACTTCTCCAACTACTATGTAATCAGGTCTCTGCCTCAGAGCAGCTCTTAGCAAATCGTACATATCTATTTCGGTTTCTCCGACACCAACCCTTGTAACCTCTGCCAGCCAGTTCTCGTGGTAGAGTTTAATTTCTCTCGTATCTTCAATCGAAACGACCTTGGCTTCAGGTGGAACGAACATCAAAATGGCATTCAATGTCGTCGTCTTACCGCTTGCTGTCTCTCCAACGATTATTGCAGAGAACTTGTGCTCTATCGCCATCCAAAGATAGGCAAGAACACCAGAAGGCACAGTGCCTTTTTCTATGAGGTTTATCGGCGTTAGAGGTTCAGCTGTGAACTTTCTGATCGTGAAGCTGGAACCGTGTGGGGTAACCTCAGTTCCAAATGTCGCCTGTAATCTGCTACCATCTGGCAATGTAGCGTCAATAATCGGATTAGCCATTGATACATACTTTCCACTCCTCTGAGTGAGTCTTAAAACCATTCTGTCAAGCTTTTCCTTGTCGAGCTTTATGTTCGTCTCTATGTTACCGTAATTTTGATGGTAAATGAAGATGGGGATATCATACCCATCGCAGGAGATGTCCTCAACATAGGGATCTACCATCAGAGGATCTATGACTCCATACCCAAAAAAGTCGCGGAAGAAGTAGTATAACATCCTTGAGTAAAAATTCTCATCAAACTTTACAGCATACTCATTTGCCAGTCTGTCAATGTAACTTACAAGAACTTCTGCCCTATCAGAGATGTCAACAGAGACATCTCTAAGCACGAGAATTCTCTTCAGATCAGAATACAGTGCAGAAATTATCTGAGCTTCTTCCAAACTGACGGTCGGCTCTATAACGTTGTAATGGTTTCTGTATTCACCCTCATTTTCAACTATTACAGCTTTAATGAAAGGCTCATGTATCCAGTACTCCTCCACGAGTCTGCATTCTGCACATAATTTAACCTCCTCAAGAAGTTCCACATCCTTTATGTATTTCTTCAGTATATCATAGTGGTTTTTTCCCATCGGCAATCTGATATACTATCGCTCAATATATGTTTTTCTTACAAAATTACAAGCTAAGGCAAATCCCATCTTTCGGTTGGATCGCCTTTTATGTATTTCTCGACCAGCCTACTTTCTGGTTTAATCCCGAAAAGGTTGGCAAGGCTCAGAATCATAAAGAGGACATCCGCAAGCTCATCCTCAATTCCTTCTGCATCATTTTTCCTTACCGCCTCAGCAAGCTCCCCGACCTCCTCGAAAAGAACCGCTAAAAGAAACAAAGGACCGCTTTTTTTGTCAATCGAATAATACTTTTCCTTGATAGCTCTTTGAAGCTCAGATATGTCCATAAAAAATAAAAGTATCACTTTGAGGGCTCTCTTCCAGTGCTCTTTGCCCAAGTGTAGGCGAGTGTTCTGTAGAGTAAGTGTGCGAATTTGGAGTAAGGTGCGTAGGCTATCAATGTGAAGACCAGTATTAGGTGGATCAGATATGTGTAGTAGGCTGCAACGCTACCCGCATATCTAAAAGCTTCAAGTGCAACACCAGTAATGCCTATAGCGAAGATTGTTGACAGGAAAATCCAGTCAAAGTACGTTCCGTACCCGATCCGTTCATCGCCGAATCTTGCGACGATTGCCCAACCTGAACCTACCAACAGCATAATTGCACCGAGATTACCGAGAATCTTTACCGGGTCTGTGATGGGCAAGGCAAGCTCCTCAACGCCGAGACCGTAGAGATAAACGATATCTCCAAGCGTTGCAACACCGAGAACAATGAAGCCCCAGAAGATCAGGAAGTGAGCAAAAAAGCGATACTTCGCTGTTCCACATTCGGCAAAGCGAGAGTGCTTCAGAATATCAATTACTGACCAGAACAGACACTCTATGAATCTCGGACTCGCTTTTGTTACCTTGAGTTCAGCATTTTCATCAAGTTTGTATTCGTAAACTTTTGAGACCTCTGAATTTATTGCCGTCCAGAATCTGAAAGCTCCTATTGCTGCAACAAGCAGCACCCATCCACCAACTGCGAATCCCGCGAGCTCGATGTGTTCGTGGGGGATGAAGTTTCCGATGACAATTTCGCCATTTGGTATTTCCGGATTGAAGACTGCAAGATAAGCCAATGTGAGGATTATTGGAATAGCAAAGTAAACCAGTATTCCGGCAGGTTTCAGGAGTATTTTTGCTAAAAAGGATGGGAAGGCGTACTCCTGAATAACTTTTGCCCTTAAAGCTGAAAGAACCTCGCCCGGCTTAGCCCCTCTTGGACAGTACTCACTACAGTCATTGCACTGATGGCATAACCAGATATCTCCGTCTTTTAGCAGTTTATCTTTCAAACCCCACTGTGCCCATATCATTTCCTTCCTCGGAAATGGATTTTCCTCGGGACTCAGTGGGCAGATAACGCTGCATGTAGCGCACTGATAGCATTTTTTCAATGTCTCTCCACCAAACTCCATCACATCTTTCACAAACTGAGTATCAACCTCCATACCTATCACCTCAGAATCCCTTGTATGGATTTGCACCTATCTCTATGACCTGGTTCACGAAGTTGTCTATTATTTCTGGAATCTTATCCCAGTCTGTTATTGAAACTTCAATAACCTGAACTCTTTCGGGTTCGAGCATAAGTCTTTCAAGCGTCTCTGCAACATTCTCCATCCTTCTGTTAGCAAGCTCACTACCTCTTATGAAGTGGCACTGATAATCCTCCCCAAACTTACAGCCTATGAGCAATATTCCGTCAATACCCTTCGATAGAGCATCTGCGATAAACACTGTGTTCACCGAACCGAGGCATCTGACAGGTATAACTCTCACAAGTGGACTGAACTTTTTGCCATTCAGTGCTGCCATGTCCAGAGCGGGCAGTGCATCATTTTCGCATGCGAACACAATAAAGCGGAATTTGTCCTCAGCTCCCTCCTCCCAGTTCGGATCGGGTACGTATATGGATTTCACTGCTGAAGCCATTTGATCAATGCTGTAGGTCTTGAAGCTGATGATTCTCTCAGGGCAAGCTCCAAAGCAGATTCCACACCTTCTACATCTCAATGGATTGGGCATTGGTGTTCCCTTCTCATCTTCATCAAGAGCTCCGAATGGGCACTCTTCTGTACATCTTTTACACTGGGTGCACCGCTGTAGGAAGAAGTTCGGAAAGTCAATATCACCAGTTCTCGGAAACGTTGTTTTACCCTCTGCTACCAGCTCTACAGCCTGAATTGCCTTCAATGCAGCACCTCTAGCATCATCCATACATGATGCTATCTCCATTGGTGCTCTGACCGCTCCAGCAGCATAAATACCAAGTCTCCTGCTCTCATATGGGAAACATATGTAGTTTGAGTCCGGAAATCCATATTTAAGTGTTGGCAGTTCTGGACCCTGCCTGTATTGTAGGTTTAAGATGTGTCCAGCCTGTTTGAGAACTTCAACATCTTCCTCACTCTTTATCAGATGAGGCTCGTAGATGTGTTTGTAGGGCACAGTCTTCTCGTCAGGAAACTCCTCTTTAACAGTGTAAAGTCCTTTGAGGGTTGAAACCATACCCGTTGCAAGAACGATGAGATCGGCTTTAATTTCAATGTCCTCACCCAAGAGAGTGTCTGTAACTTCAACAACAAGTTTTCCGTCCTCCTCTTTTATATTCTTGATCTCACCTTTAGTCAAGAATATACCCTCATCTTGCTGCATTTCCTTGTAGAAGTCCTCCCAGAGCCCCGGAGTCCTCATATCCTTGTATATTATGAAAGAATTACCGTCTGTAAGTTCTCTTACATATTTGGCCTGTTTCAAACTGACGAGGCAGCAGACGGAAGAGCAGTAGGGCAGATGATTCTCGTCCCTCTGACCAGCGCACTGGATGAAGACAACGTTCTTTGCCTCACTCCCATCTGACTTCCTGACGATCTTACCTTCTCTTGCCATCTCTTCAAACTCTAAATTTGTTACAACATCGGCGAATTTACCGTATCCAAGCTCCTCAAGCTTCGTTGCATCGTACGGCTTCCAGCCAGTTGCGACGACAATTCCACCAACTCTGAAGTTTACCGCATTCCCGTTCTGGTTAATTGTGACATCAAACATTCCTGGCTGTCCGCTTATCGCATCAATTGTTGATGATGTGTATACCTCAATGTTCTCGTTGTTCTTAACCTCTTCAATTAGCTCGGAAACAACTGGTTCCTCAATACGTGTGTATGGAGGTGTAATTGGAAGGGTTTTGTAGAACTTCGCTGCCCATCCACCAAGCTCAGGCTCTTTCTCGACGAGATATGCTTTGTATCCAGCCCTTGCAATCTCAATTGCAGCAGTCAAACCGGTAACTCCACCACCAACCACGAGGATATCCTTTGACACCTCTTCAAGATAAGGTTCTGGCTTCTCTGCCTTCTGAGCCTTGGTGATCGCTATTCTCAGATAATCCTCAGCAAGTTCTTGAGCGTGCACGTCAATGTCGTGACTCCACACGACGCCTTCTCTTAGGTTTGCTCTCTCGACATACTTGCCGTCAAAGGTGAAAACTGCGGTTTTAACACGGGGTGAGCATGCGGCAATAACAACAGCGTCAAGTTCGGATAGATCGTTATTTATCAGCTCAACTCCATCTTTCGAGCAGAGGTGAGGGTGAACCTTAGCCTCTATGCCAAACTCCTCCTTAGCAACGTTCTTGAGTCTGTCAATGTCTAGTTTATCAATATCACAACCGGAACAGATGTAAACACCAACCTTCTCCATTTTTTCACCTCCTTGCCATCTGTATTGCCTTCAAAACCGCTCCAGTTGCACTCTCGTTAGCTGATGCTACCTCCATTGGCATTGCTGCAACACCTGCAGGAATGATTCCCGGTTTGGGCTTTACAAAACCGTATTCATCCAGCTCAATACCCGGAATCGGCTCTATGGCGGGCTGCATTCCTGTGGCAAGAACAACCATATCAACTTCTCTTTTACTCTTAACTCCAGTCAGAGTATCCTCTGCCGTGACGACGAGCTTACCATCAACCTCCTCGACCTTCGCGACCTTGCCCTTGATAAACTCGATGTTTTCATCAGCCTTCACCTTTGCAAAGAAGTCCTCGTACCTACCGAAAGCTCTGATGTCTATGTAGAAGATGTATATTTTTGCATCTGGATACTGCTCTCTCACATACGTTGCCTGTTTCATACTCGCCAAGCAGCATACTGCGGAACAGTAAGGCAGATGGTTTTCATCTCTACTACCAGCACACTGAACAAAGGCAATCGTCTCAATTGGTCTACCATCCATCGTTTGAATCGTCCCTCCAGTTGGACCGTTCAATGATGCGAGTCTTTCCATTTCCATATTGGTTATGACGTTCTTGAACTTACCGTAACCGAGATTGTCAAGCTTCGTTGCATCGTAGGGTTTCCAGCCAGTAGCGACGATAATGGATGCAACATTAAGATCAATTGTTTTCTCCTTTTCGTTCAGGTCAATGGCGTTGTACTTGCATGCAGAAACACACTCGCCGCACTTGTCGCAGTATCTGTCATCAATGTAGTACTGGAAAGGCATGGCCATTATGCTTGGTATGTCAATTGCCTTCTTCGTCTTGAGACCGAAGTTGAACTCATCCGGCGCCTCGACGGGACATACTTCCCTACATGCACCACAGGCTGTGCAGTTATCATTGACGTATCTCGGTTTTACCTTTACCCTCACCCTGAAGTTTCCTTCCTCTCCTGTCACCTCAAGAACTTCAGCATTTGTGAAGTACTTCAGCTTCGGAGTGCTTTTCATTCTCTTGAAGAATATCTCAAGTCCACAGAACGGTGGACAGAGCTTTGGAAAGTATTTGTTCAGCTGAGAAACCCTGCCTCCAAGATACGGGTTCTTCTCTACAAGTATTACATCATAGCCGGTTTCAGCAGCTTCAATTGCAGCAGTTAAACCAGCAATTCCGCCTCCTATAACAAGTATCTCGCCAGCCATAGCTAACACCTGAAATTCCTTTCTAAACCTCCAGCTTAATGAGAAGTTAATAAATCTATCGAAATTAAACAAAATTCGAAATTCCTATTTTTTTCGAAATAGTAGCTAGACAGAAATTTGTTAGATTAATCGTTTCGTTCTTTCTGCAGCATGAGGCTCTTTAAATAGTATCTACCATGTATGGCACTCAAAAAAGACTATAAAAACGAACCCTACTCTTTTTGTGAAGGTCTATCTTGGTGGAGAGGCTGAAGTCAGGATTCTTGAGGATGTGGTAATAAAAAAGAGGAAACCCAAGAGATACAGGATAAAAGAGCTTGATGACGAGTTGAGATTCAGAAGAACGAGAAATGAAGCTAAAATAATCTCTCAATCCCGTAGAATCGGAGTTCCAACTCCAATTGTTCTGGACATAGAGAGCGATACAATTGTAATGGAGAGAATCGAGGGTAAGCCTGTTAAGGAGTGCATAACCGAGGAGATAAGCAGAGAAATTGGAAAATATACTGCCAAACTGCATAGAGCCGGAATAATCCATGGGGACATCACGCCTATGAATTTGATAAAAAAGGGAGACAAAATTTTCTTTGTAGATTTTGGACTTGCCTTCTACGATAACAAAATTGAGCCGATGGGCGTTGATGTGCATGTATATTTCGAGTCATTAAAGGCGAGCTTTGAGAACTGGGAAAAGTTGAGAGATGCTTTCATTGAGGGATATCTTGCTGCGGGAGGAAATATGGAGGTCATTGGTAGGGCAAGAGAGATAGAGGAGAGGGGCAGATACGTTGAGAGGGTAAGTATGGGATAGCTAAACCCTCTCGAGAATCCCTCCCTCGGTTAGGACTAATGTTTTACCCTCGAAAAGTGCTCTGGCAATCTTTCTTCTCGCCGACTTTGTAAGTCTCCAAACTGTGGCTTTTGAAGCTCTCATTTTTCTCGCCGCCTCGTCAAAGCTCACATCTTCATAATCAACAAGCCTCAAGGCCTCTGCCTCAGCAAGATTCAGCGTTATAACATCATCGCTAGTCTTTGGGTGTGGTATCAAAGCTTTTATCTCTGGTATCATGCCAAGATAAACACCTCTCAGCTTTCTTCCTCTGCACTTTCTTTTCTTCCATCTGAAAATTTGAAACATATTTCAAAAGAGGTGTTGGAGATGTGAAGATGCTGGAGAGGTGGAGGGGGAAGAGGCTGGAAATGGATGTGCTATGCTACCGGGTGGAGGTGGTTTAAAGAGTTTAGTAGGGAAGAGAGGCTGAAGACACTCGAAAAATTGAGAGATGAGCTGGAAGCAGAACTTGAAGATATCAGGAGGGAAATAGATAGATTAAGAAAGTAAAAATTTTTATTTCTTTGCGTCAAACATTTTTTATGCCGGTTTTGATAGTTTACGGGCCTAAGCTGGATACGGAGAAAAAGAGAGAGTTTGTAGAAAAGCTGACTGATGTTGCAGCAGAGGTTTACAATATGGACAGAAAAGCGATAACGATTCTTATCCACGAGCCACCTGCCGAGAATGTCGGTGTTGGGGGAATGCTAATAGCTGACAGAGAAAGATGAACACCTTTGGCTATTTACTTAAAGTAACCACGTTTGGAGAGAGCCACGGGAAGGCTGTTGGATGCATTATTGATGGATTTCCGGCTGGAATTGAAGTAGACACCGAGTATATCAACAAAGAGATGAAGAGAAGGCGACCGGGAGGGAGGTTTGCCTCAAAGAGAAAAGAAGAAGACAGGGTAGAGATCCTTTCTGGTGTTTTTGAGGGAAAAACTGTTGGCACTCCTGTGTCAATGCTAATCTGGAACACAGATGTAGATTCAAAACCATATGAAGAACTTAGAACAGTTTTCAGACCGGGACATGCGGACTACACCTACTGGGCGAAGTTTGGCATCAGAGACTGGAGGGGAGGTGGAAGGGCATCTGCCAGAGAAACTGCTGCGAGGGTCGCTGCTGGGGCGATGGCGAAGCTTTTACTCGAGAAATTTGGGGTTAAGGTTTTTGGATACTCCAAGGAAATAGCTGGAGTTGAATGCAGAATAGATGATGTCGAGAGGGCATTTGAGAGAGCGGAAAAAAGCCCGCTAAGAATGCCTGATGTAGAGGCTGAGAAGGAGGCTGAAAGGAGACTGAGGGAGGCGATGAGTGAAGGGGACAGCGTTGGAGGCATCGTTGAGGTTATAGCTAAAAATGTCCCGGCAGGTCTTGGAGAGCCAGTTTTCGGAAAACTCGATGCATATCTTGCCTACGCCGTGATGGGGATTCCGGCAGTTAAAGGGGTTGAAATTGGGGCTGGATTTAATGCAGCGAGGAAGAAGGGGAGTGAGAACAATGACCCGATCGTAATAAGGGGTGGAAAGATTGTCTTTGAGAGCAACAACGCCGGAGGAATTCTCGGTGGGATATCGAACGGTGAGGATATAGTTGTAAGGGCAGCGATAAAACCAACGGCATCAATCTCAAAAAGGCAGAGAACTGTTGATTACGAGAGGATGGAAGAGGTGGAAATTAGCGTTAAGGGTAGACACGATCCCTGCATCGTGCCAAGGGCTGTTCCTGTTGTAGAAGCTATGGTTGCGCTGACAATTGCAGACTGTATGATGCTTCAGGGTATGATTCCAAGAAGTTTCAGGTAGTATGTATTGCGGGGTGGATGTTGGGCTGAAGAAATGTCACGCTGCTGTAATAAGTGATGGCGTTGAATTTGTTGGGGAATACGAGGAGCTGGACTTGAGCGACGTCAAGCTTGCGGGCATAGATGCTCCGCTTAGCTTTCCTGAAAGGGGAGCATTTAGGGAATGTGAACGACTTCTTTTGAAAATGGGAATAAGGCTGTTTCCTCCAACTGCTTCCTTTTTCAGGAAAATTTCATTGAGGGGCATGGAGATCGCAGAGGAGCTTAGAAAGAAGGGGGTTAAAGTATACGAGGTTTACCCCTATGCCACGAGGGTAATTCTTGACATAGCTCCGAAAGCAAAGAAACGCACAAAGGATGGATTGAGTGAGATAATCTGCAGTCTATCGAGGTTTGTTGAGGTTGAGAAGGCTAACCATGACGAGGTTGATGCGATAATCGCTGCTCTGACAGTTATGCTGTATGACAGGGGTAAGGGTATTTTGCTGAAGGGCTCTGATGGGGAGATAGTTGTGCCGAAAGGCAACCTTCAGCTTAGTCTGGGTGGTTTTGGTAAAGTTAATAACCCCACAACAACGAGGATACTATATGAAAATCTCTCCCCTTTGTCCTTCATGCCTTCTCGGAAGGGTATACTATGAAGCGAAGCTTGTTACTGACGATGAGGAGGTTATTGCAAGATGTGTGGAAGAGTCTCTTTCAATTTTGGCTGAGAACTTTCCACTCAAACCCATTAATGCTCATCTCGCCACTAGAATTCACAGAAGGGTTTATGAGATTCTCGGAGTTGATGATCCCTATTGGAAGGTGAAAGGGAGCGCAAACAGGGTTGCTCTGGAATCACTACCTATGGCGGAGAAAATAGTTAAGGAGTCTGAAGACCCTTTTAAGGCTGCAGTCATCATTTCAATCGTTGCAAATACTTTCGATTATGGTGTTCAGGGTCACAAAGTTGTTGAAAGAGATTTTCAGAAATATCTCCTCAGGAAAATTGAAGAAGGGTTGGCTATTGATAACGTATCGAGGCTGAGAGACCTCTGCAGCGGGAAGGTGGTTTATCTGACCGACAATGCAGGAGAGATAGTGTTCGACACCCTTCTAATGAAGGAAATTAAAAAATACTCTGAAAGACTTACTGTTGTTGTGAGAGGAAAAGCGATCATAAGCGATGCCACCACTGAAGATGCAAAACTTGCGGGTGTTGAAAAGATAGCAGATGAGCTTCTGACGAATGGAAAAGGGGCGATTGGTATTATAAGGGAGGAGCTGCCTGAGGAAACGCTAAAACGTCTTGAAGAGGCCGATGTGATAGTTGCAAAGGGGATGGCAAATTACGAATGTCTTTCAGATGCTGAATTCAAGCCAATCGCCTTCTTGCTAACAGCCAAGTGTGAGCCTGTGGCGAGGGAGATTGGGGTTGAAGTTGGGGATATGGTAGCAAAGGTGGTTGAATGAAGAACGAGAGAGAGCGAGCCCTTATTGATCTCTTTGCTGCAATGGAAGACTTTTCAGGCTCAGCTCTTGAATGCTACTACTATCCGTGCCACTTTGAGGGACAGGACTGCTCTCTGTGTTACTGTCCTTTCTATCCATGCCTGATTTACCGGCTCGGTGGAGAACTCATTGTTTCATCCACTGGTAGTTATGTTTGGAGCTGCAAAAACTGCAGATGGATCCATGGGAAAGAGAATGTTGAGGAAGTAGTCACGTATTTTTCAGCCTTCCCCAGACAGTTTCTTGTTGAAGCAGACTGGCGTTTTTTTAGCAAAAGCCTTCAGGAAATTCTTTTCGGTGAGGAACTTGGGAGTGAGGAGGAGGGTGGAGTATATAACCTGATGCCTGCAAACTTTTACGGTTGTGAATGCAAACCAGCGAATTCCGGAGAATTTCTCGATGTAGTCATTGAGGATTTTGTTATAAGCTCGGTAAAGAAGATTGAGAGTATGGATGAAGCTAAAGGGATTGTAATCCCTGAAAAATCCGGAAATATAATTTTTGGAATGACTGAGGACGGTTTTGTGAGATGTGTCTTGTAACAACGTCGAGAAAACCCGGCAGAAAGACGAGGAGATTTGCAAAGGTTATTGCGAGATTCTTTAACTGGAGATACATTAACAGAGGTAAGATGAGCTTAGAAGAGCTCAAATCTATTTCAGAAAACTTTTGGATCATTTCGGAGGTTAAGGGTAATCCTGCAATACTGAGTCTATACAGAAAAGGTGAAGAGGTGTTGAGAATCGGTTTTACCGCCAGCAACATAAATAAAATTGAGATGGATGATAGTGCAGTGGTTTTTCAAGGCAAAACTCCGATAGACCCGCTTGTGTTTGGTGCAATACCGCAAACCAGAGCTGGAACAAAGCTTACAAGAAAATTTGATTTTCCAAAAAAAGTTGTTGTTAGAGACAATATCTGGCAGTTTCTATATCAGGATGAAGTTGTTTTCATGATGAAGATACTTTATATCAAATCCCAAAACCCTCGCTAAAGTCCACAAACTCGGATGGCAGCTCCTCATTTCCAGCCTCATCCATGACCTCATCCTCGACAAATATGGGGCATGCAAGTCTCAATGCAATTGCTATGCTGTCGCTCGGCCTTGCATCAATCTCTATCGTTTTATCGTTTTGCTTCAGAACAAGTCTCGCATAAAACGTGTTGTCTATAAGGTCATCAATCACGATCTTCTCAACTCTCGCATTTAGCTTGCTTATGACGTCAACCATTAGATCGTGCGTCATCGGTCTCGGGGGAACGTCCCCACGTAGTGCGTAATAGATTGAGAGAGCTTCTGCAAATCCTATGTATATTGGCAAAACCCTACCGTCCTCTGTCCTGAGTACAACTACAGGGGAACTACCAAATACGCTTTTCACGGCAAATAACCCATACACTTCTGCCACGAGCACAAATCAATTTACGGGATGAAATATTAAATATTTTTTGCTATGAAACTGAAGTGTTAAAAAGTGAGTTCAAGTGGGAAATGACATGCGAAGAGATGTCTGTCTCCTTCAAGCTCAGGTTCATCTTTTCTGCAAACATCCCTCGCAAAGGGACATCTGGGGTGGTATCTGCACCCCGATGGTATATCAATTGGGTTGGCTATGTCTCCAATAATCTCCACTCTTTTCTTCCTCCTCATGAAGCTGGGGACAGAAGAGAGTAAAGCGGCGGTGTAAGGATGTCTTGGGCTGTGTATAACCTTCCTTGTTTCCCCTATTTCGACAATCTTTCCGAGATACATCACAGCTATTCTGTCTCCTACCAGCCTCGCCACTGACAGATCGTGGGTGATGAAAATCATACTCAAATCATACTCCTCTCTGAATGACATGAGCAGATCAAGAATTGCCGCTCTGAGGCTCACATCAATCATTGATACTGGCTCATCTGCGACAACGAACTCTGGTTTTAGTATCATTGCCCTTGCAATTGCAACCCTCTGCCTCTGTCCACCGCTCAGCTGGTACGGCATTCTGTTGTAAAACTGCTCCCCCGGCAATCCAACTCTGTCGAGCATAGCCATAGCCATCTCTTTCGCTTCCTCACCTTCGGCAATTCCATGTACTGCTAAAGAGTCTTCAAGATGCTCCCCTATTTTCATTCTTGGATTTAGGGATGCATATGGGTCTTGAAATACCATCTGGATGTATTTTCTGAGCCTTCTCAACTCATCCTTTTCCATTGAGGTGACTTCCTTGTCCTTGAAGTATATTTTACCGTCTGTGGGGGTTTCAAGCCCGACAAGAATTCTGCCAGTTGTGGTTTTTCCACATCCGCTTTCACCAACCAACGAAAGAACCTCTCCTTTCTGAACATCGAAGGTTACACCATCAACAGCCCTTACGAAATCCCTTCTTTTTGTAAGCAAAACTTCGATGGAGGATTTCTGCACTGGGTAGTATTT
The DNA here is from genome assembly GCA_029259345.1 of Archaeoglobi archaeon. GTDB lineage: Archaea > Halobacteriota > Archaeoglobi > Archaeoglobales > Archaeoglobaceae > Archaeoglobus. The sequence goes on along the minus strand of JAPDIX010000005.1, from coordinate 3,282 downwards.
CTTCAGTCCCTCAACTTTGAGCATTATTCCACCTCAAAAAGCCAACATTTTACGTATCTGCCGTCAACCTCAACACCCGGTGGTTCCTTCGTACACTTTTCCGTTGCCAAAGGACATCTTGGCCTAAATCTGCACCCCTCTGGCGGTTTGGCAAGGTCTGGAGGGAATCCGGGTAGAGGCTTGATCTCTCTATCGACCCACACATCTGGAACGGACTCAATGAGACCCCTTGTGTAGGGATGCATGGGCTCTTTCGTTAATCTGTCAGCATCTCCCATTTCAACGATCCAGCCGGCATACATCACAGCTATTCTGTCGCTACTCTCGGCAGCAAGAGCAAAGTCGTGGGTGATAAGCATTATCGCCCTGCCCTCCTTTCTCATTTCATTGAGCAAGTCCATTATTTTTTCCTGAACGATCACGTCAAGAGCTGTTGTAGGTTCATCAGCAATTAGTAGCTTCGGATTTAGGCTAACGGCCATTGCTATAACCACCCTCTGCCTCTGTCCGCCGCTAAGCTGGTGAGGATAGGAATCGACTCTGTCAGGGGGCAAACCAACTTTTTCGAGCATCTCTCTTGCAATCCCCCACGCCTCCTTTTTCGTGACATCAATGTGCTCCATCAAGGTTTCGGTTATCTGGTCACCAATTTTTTCGAGAGGATCCAAGCTGGTCATTGGGTCCTGAAAGACCATCCCTATTTCCTTCCCCCTAACCTTCCTCATTTTTTCCTCGCTCAGGCTCGTAAGTTCTTTGCCGTCAAAGTAAATTTTACCGCCCGCAATCTCTCCGGGGGAATCTATCAATCTGATTATCGAGTAAGCGAGGGTAGATTTACCACATCCACTCTCACCAACAACTGAGATAAAATCTCCCTTTTCAAGGGATAGCGATACGTTGTCAACTGCCTTGATAATTCCCCTCTTCGTCCTAAAGAGCGTTGTCAAATTCTCCACTTCGAGCAGCATTATCTTTCCCTCCTCGGCGCATAAATTTCACTGAGCCCCTCCCCCACCAGTGCGAATCCGAGTGAAAGAAGCATCACCATCAGACCGGGGAAAGTTATCATCCACCAGTAGCCGGCTGGAAGGTATGGTCTTCCTGAAGCAAGCTCAAAACCCCAGTCAGGCGTGGGAGCGCTGACGATAAATCCGAGGAAGCTCAGACCTGCCTCGGTAAGTATTGCATCTGCAACGCTGAGGGAGAAGACAACTACCAAGGTAGGGATAAGGTTGGGGAAGATGTACTTTCTCATAATTCTCCAGTCTGTAGCTCCGATCGCCCTGGCAGCCTCGACGAATAGAAGGGATTTGAGACTGAGAGTTTGGCCGCGTATCATTCTGAAGTATGTGGGGACGTAAACAACTGAGATTGCAACGACCGCATTGAAAACGCTTGGACCGAGAACGGCAGCAATGGCAATGGCAAGAATCAATCCTGGAAAGGCATACATACTGTCCATCAGTATCGAAAGAACTCTATCAAGCTTTCCGCCAAAGTAACCGGAAATAAGTCCGAGGGGCACACCAACAATCATTGAGATTATTGAGGCCGAGAAAACAACAGCCAGAACGACTCTGGATCCGAATATAATTCTGGAAAATACGTCTCTTCCGAGATTATCCGTTCCCATGAGGTGTTTTGCACTTGGGGGCTGTAAAACATCCCCGCTCGACTTTATTGGGTCATAGGGGGCTATAAGTGGTGCAAAAATAGCCATAAGAGCGACGGTTATGATTATCCCCAGTCCCGTCAAAACCATGTACCTCCCTTCAGCCTCTGGAAGGAAACTGAATATCGTTGTTGCAAGATTCCTAACCTCTGCCATTCTACCACCTCAGTACCTGATCCTCGGATCGAGTAGTGCGTAAATCACGTCCACCACCAAGCTTATCAGCGCAACAAACATCGCGTAGAAAACTATTGCACCCTGAACTGCAGTGTAGTCTCTGTACTCAATTCTCTCTATCAGAAAAGTGCCCATACCTGGCCACGAGAACGTTGATTCGGTCAGCACTGCCCCGGCAAGAAGTATTGCGAATTGTAAACCCATAAGAGTAACAACTGGAATGAAGGCATTCTTCATTGCGTGGAAAACTACCTTCCTCTCTCTCACACCCCTTGCCCGGTAAGCCCTTATGAAGTCCTGACTGAGAACATCAATGAGATTGTTTCTCACCAGCCTGGTGTATGCTCCAGAAAGCACAATGCCGAGTGTTAAGGATGGCAAGGCAAGGTGTGAGAGTGCATCCATCAGGGAGGTTGAATTTAGTGTGAGGATACTGTCAAGAACATATAAACCCGTGATGGTTTCAGGTGAATTTCCGGGTGTTATTCTGCCTCCTATTGGGAGTAGCTCAAGATAAACACCAAAAAGCATTTGCAAAAGCATCCCAAACCAAGGAATAAAGAGTGTGTAGGCAATTATACTGTATATCCTCATTCCTGAATCGGTTTTTGAACCTCTCCTGAAGGCGGCAATCGAGCCGGTAATTATCCCGAGAATAACGCTAAGAGCAAATCCAAAAATTGTCAGTTCAAGAGTTGCTGGAAAGTGATCCATTACTTCGGCAATTACTGGCCTTTTACCCCAAATCATGGATTTTCCAAGATTTCCCGTGAATACTCCAGTTAAATACTCAATGTATTGAACGTGATAGGGTTTATCAAGTCCCGCCTCGTGTCTCAACCTCTCCAAGACTTCCTCGGGGACTTTTTGACCTACCATTGAAGTTATTGGATCACCGGGGATAATGCGGAGTATCAGGAAAACCAAGGTCAGGAGAATTATCACAGTTGGAATAACCATTAAAAGCCTTGTTATTATGTAAGCTCGCAGTGATGACATCGGTTGCATGACATTAGCTTGATTTAAAAATTTATCTGTCATGGAAAAATTTAAATTATTTAAAATATAGTGACAAGTGATGTTAGAATGCATAGTCGTCACATCTGGCGGAAATATGGAGGGAAAAACAACCTTAGTAATGAATTTAGCCGTTTTGCTTGCTCAAAATGAATATGAGGTTACTGTTATTGACTTTGACCCCTCTATGGTTGCCCTTAACAACATTACTCAAATAGAAGACATTCCTCTCACATTGAACAATTTCTTCAGTGGAGAAGTAGAACTTGACGACATCATCTACAGCGGATTAGCACGTGTAAAGGTCATTCCTGCAGGAATGAAGTTGAAAGACCTTATGAGGAAAGAGGGCGTCACGGATACGCTCGAGAGCATTGCTGACGAGTCAGATGTACTCATCTTTGATGTGCCCGGAG
>JAPDIX010000012.1 GCA_029259345.1 Archaeoglobi archaeon | reverse complement strand
CATATTAAATCGTATGAAGACATAATGATAAATCTTTCTATTTATTAAAGATTAATAAGTTGAGAAAAATCAGAAGTAATAAAAATTAGGGAAAAACTCTGCCCTCCAAGCTGGGATCGTGTCCGGGAATTATGTTCTGTTTCCTTGCAATACTCAGAGCTTTATAGCAGCTGTCATACCACTCGGTCAGATCAACATGCAAGCCGGGCGGGACGAAAGGAATTGGAGAAGCCGGGATTTCTATCGTATTTCCTGTAGAATCTGTCATGGGGATGGGTTGCTTCGGTGGGAAGAAGTTGAAGTAAGTGTAGAAATGATCTCCGGCAAGCAGATACGTGCCTTTCTCGGTCTCCACCGCCACACCCTGCAACCCTTTCGTATGACCCGGTAGCAGAACGACTTTAACACCTTCAGCAATCTCAACATCACCATCAACCAAGCAGAGATCCATCTCCTCGAGGGGTAAAATCATGCTCGCATCATAGGTCTGACGGTAATGCAGTGGTGGGTTTAAAGCGGACTTCCACTCTCTCTTCTGAACATAAATTCTCGCGTTGGTGAAAAGCCTTGCATTGGCAGCATGGTCAAAGTGCAAATGGGTGATGATGAGTTTATCCACATCTTCAGGTTTTAGGTTTGCCTTTTCAAGAGCATCTCTCAAGCCTTTCTCTCCACCACCCTTACCCGGAAACCCATGAACCAGTCCGTTCTGCGGTTCTTCAACCCCGGAGTCCACAACTATCTTTTCGTCTCCTCCATCTATAACCCACACGTAAACCGGGCCAGTGGCTAAGAACCTCACGTCCCCCATCATCTGGACAACTCCAAGAGGGACGCTGATTTCAGCCTGTTTTAATGGCATTATCTTATACATATTCACACCTCCTACAAGCTCACCCTTCTCTCTTCTCCTTTTCCTTCTCCTGCAACAACCTCCACAAAATCTTGCCTGCTCCACTCTTCGGCAGCTCTTTGACGAACTCTACCACTCTTGGATATTTGTAAGCAGCCATCTGTTGTTTTGCCCACTCGATAATCTCCTTCTCAGTAATCTTGCCCTCGTATTCAGGGTTCAGGACGATAAATGCCTTGACCTCTTCAACAACCCTCTCATCCGGAATACCTATAACGCAAACCTCCTTCACTGCCGGATGCCTGTAGAGCACAGATTCAACCTCAGCTGGCCAGACTTTGAAGCCAGAACGGTTTATCATCCTCTTTATTCTGTCAACGATGAAGAAGTAGCCATCCTCATCCATGTATCCCAAATCTCCGGTTCTGAAATACTTTCTGCCATTAATCTCGATGAAAGACTCCTCTGTTTCCTTGGGCTTGTTCCAGTATCCCTTGAAAACTTCTGGTCCTGAAACAACTATCTCACCTTCTTCATTTGGCGGCAGAGGTTTGCCGGTCTCAATGTCAATTACAAGGGCGTCCACACCAAAGTCAGGGATTCCAAGGCACTGCAGTTTTGGATTGTGTGAAGGGTTCATATGCGTCTGTGAGATTGTCTCTGTCAGCCCGTAGCCTTCCATATATTTAATACCCGTAAGCTGGAAGAGTTTTTCGGCAACTGCTTTGGGCATTGGCGCTCCTCCACCACCAACAACGAGTAGCGAGCTGAGATCCCTTTCCCTAATCTTTGGATCACTGAGCAAGTCAACAACCATTGTGGTTATGTTTACCCAGTGCGTGCAGCGATACTTCTCAATCGCCTGCAGTGCTGTCTCTCTATCCCACCTTGTTATCAGCACCATCGTTGCTCCAGCGTAAATTGGAGCGAGCATGGAGTGAACCATCCCAGTTACATGAAAGAATGGTAAAGTTGCCAATCCAATCGCACCGGGGGTGAGATTAAACCAGTGGACGGAACTCAGGGTGTTGGCAATCGCGGTAAAATGGGTGTGCATGCATCCCTTTGGCATCCCTGTTGTTCCTGCCGTGTATGGAATCAGAGCGAGGTCATCGCTTCCCACCTCAATGTCCGGCGGGTCTCTCTCTGCCATAACCTCATTCCAGCTAACCGTCCCCTCAACATCCAGCCTGAGCTTTGCAAAGTCCGGAACAGGTAGCGCTGGCTGCTCCGGAATGTAATCCGAAAGATTACCACAGATGACGGAAATTCCAAGCTTTTTAGCCACAGGCAGGATTCTGCTTGCAAGTTCTGATGTTGTAACCACCATCTTGCTCCCGGAATCACTGAGAACGTATTCAAGCTCCCTCTCAACAAGCATCGGGTTTAGTGGAACTGCCACCGCGTTGGCTCTCATCGTGCCGAAAAAGGCTATAACAAATTGCGGAGAATTCTGGGCATAAATCGCCACTCTATCTCCCTTCTCTACACCCGACTTGCTCAAGTAGGTAGCAAACCTCTCAACTGCATCCAGCAGTTCGGAATACGTAATCTCTCTACCATAGTATATTATCGCTGCTTTTTCTCCAAGTCTTCTTGCAGAGGTCTCAACAAACTCAAAAAGTGGAACTCTCGGATAATCGAGGGTTTTTGTCAGCAGTGGAGGCCAGTTTTTAAACCAAGGTCTATCCATGTTTTATGTATCATCTGACCCATATTTAATCATTTCTTATGAAGCCTCTTACAATTTTCAACATTAGTAACCCAAGCTCGTACATGACCACAAACAAGGCAAGACTTGCAAACTGGGTTAACCCGGTGAAATCCATTGTAAGGTTTGTAACAAGCAGAAGAATGATAATGTAAACTGGAATCCTGAAGCTTCTGAAAGTATCGTAATCAACAATTTTGAAGCGATCTGCAAGAACCATTGCAAGAGGGATCTGGAAGAAAATTCCAAAGGTGAGGAGGAGTTTGAAGGCGTTAGTTATCGTTCTTTCCGCTGAAAGATAGGGTTCGATTGAATTGCTCAGGGCAACTTTATACAGAAACGGAACGGCAAACTCGTAGGCGAATAAAAGGCCGAGAATGAAGATAAGGTAGCTTGGTATCAGGATAGACCGCAGGAATTTTCTTTCATGTTCGTAAAGTCCGGGTTTGGCGAAAAGGTAAAGCTCGTAGATTATGTAGGGGTAGAGGATAACGAGGGAAAGCAGGGCTGAGAAAGTTAGCCTTATCACAACCCACTCGATGGGGGTGAAGACGTAAAGTTGTTTATCTCCAACGAGACTATACCAGAAATTCAAGAGAAGGCTATAAGAAACGTAAAACATTACGGAAATTAAAGAGATAAGTACGATGCTGATCCTGAGAACCCTTTTTCTCAACTCGGCTATATGCTCCGTTATCTCAAGTTCTCTATCTTCAGGTGGGTTGGCCACGGTAAGATGTGGATGCCTTATCAAATAAGCTTAATTGATGTTAATTCCCGAATGTCTTCAATCCGGATTACAGCGAATCAAACGATAAAATTGGATAAAGGCTCAAAACCTTCTCCAATGCAGGTCGGCGATATCACTGAAACTCCAAAATTCACAGTTTACGGGCTCAATTGTTCTTCATTTTTGAAGTACGAATGGTATAAATATTTCCTCAGACAGATTCAGCTTGTGAACATCATAATTGGAAGCGGTGATAAAGCAGGTAGGATAGCATCAAAACTCCCAGAAAGCCTGATTGTTGATCGGAATCCCGAAAGTGCGATTGATCTTGAGCTTAGGGGATTTAATGTGCTCAATGCCGATGCTTCGAATGTTGAAGTTCTCTCGAAATTCGACAGTGAGTCAAAGCTAATACTTGCGGATGAGGATGAGTTTAACCTGAAAGTCGCAAAAATTGCAAAAACTCTCGGTTTTGACGTTTTAGCTATTGTTAGTGATGAGGAAAAGTGCAGAATTTACGAAATTGAAGGTATAAGCAAGGTTTGCAGCTCTATCGAGTCTTTAATTTCGTCAGTATTTGGAAAAACGAGGTATCTTGAAGTTCCGGTTAGTGACGAGATGGAGGGTCTGAGTTTAAGTGAATACGATGCTGGAGAGGACTGCATGGTTGTTTCTGTATTCCGTGAGGGTAAGATTTTACATCCATTTCCCGAAATGGAGCTGAAAAGTGGAGATCTGCTTGGCGTGGTTTGTGGAGAGCACGTCAGAATTACCAAGAATCCCTTTGACAACATTTTACTGCTAAAAGGTGAAATGGGAGAGGATGAGGTAAAGGAGGCAGAAATGCTTGCAGAAAGGTTTTCTGCAAATCTTATTCTGTTTGAAAAGGTTGGAAATGCATTTGCTTGTGTTTTAGATGGCCACTCTGAAAGTTTTAATCTCGATGAGGCTGTTGAGATGCTTAAAAGGAGTGATGAGCTCGACTTGATAGTGACGACATTAAAGGAGAAGAACGAAAAGATTCTGAAAAACTTGGTCTCCAAATTTCCAACTTTAATTCCGACAGGCAAAGACAACTACAGAAGGATACTTGCTCTTGTGAACACATCCAAACCTGATGGGGTAATAAACATGGCCAAAGCCTTTTCTAGGTACTTCGGTGGGGTTAAGGTTCTTTTCTTGGAAGAGGAACAGCTCAAGCACTTCTCGAAATTCACCGAAACTGAGATGGAGGTAGAAGTTTCGAAGGGGAATCCAATGGTTGATGCCGTTAAGGAGTTCAAGAGCGGTTATGATCTGGTAATACTCTCTCTGAGCAACAACATCGGAAACATTGACAGAGACATACTCTGGAAGATTATCCTCGACAAGAGTTCGTCAGTTCTGGTGGTAGATTGACTGAAGTTGCAGGAGAGTTTGCCACAATTGCCTTAATCTCCGCTATAGCCTTTATCTCCCCCATAATCGCTGAAAGGGTGAAGATTCCTGCGGTTGTTCTTGAAATAGTTCTCGGCATGGTTTTTGGAGTAAGCTTTCTCAACATTATTCAGGAGTCTGAGTGGCTGTCGTTCCTGTCTCTCTTCGGTCTAATCTTTCTCATGTTTCTCGCTGGGCTGGAGATCGAGGTTGAGAATGTTCTGAGAAGTGGAAGATTAAAGCAGGTAATTGCCTTCTTTTCAATTTCCCTTTCACTGGCAGTAGCTTTTGCAGTTTTGATGGGGTTCGACCTTTTTTACGCAATAATTCTCACAAACGTTGCTGTTGGTGTTGTAGTCTCTGTTCTGAGAGAAGTTGGACTGGAGAAGGAGGACTTCGGACAGATAAACATAGTTACAGCCTTCGTTTCAGACTTTTCGACCATGTTCCTGCTTTCTATATACTTTCTCACCGGCATTTTGCAGATTGCCTTCGCCCTAATGATTATTCTGGTCTTCTATGTTGCCTTTCGCTTTGGCAAACTCGCAATCTGGTACTTTCCCGACTTCATTTCAAGGTGGTTCTCGGATGAACCTTCAGAAATTGGTGTGAGAGGAAGTCTGGCGATAATGATCCTCTTTGTGGGCTTAAGCTCCCTGCTCGGTGTTGAGGCAATTCTCGGGGCATTCCTTGCAGGAGTTCTCCTTTCCATAACCTTCAGGGGTGGAAGAAAGCTCTATGATAAGCTTTACGGCATGGGCTTCGGCTTCTTCATCCCCATATTCTTTATAAAAACTGGGAGCGAACTCAACATCTTTCAGGGGATTGAAAGACTCGATCTCGTTATCATGCTGCTTTTGGTCTCAATGCTGGTGAAGATTATTCCATCTCTGGTATTCTCTCCAGTATTTGGAGTTAGAAAAGCCATTTCAATGGGTGTTTTGCAGTCCACAAAGCTCAGCTTGACAGTTGCTGGAGTGGCAATTGCATTGGCTGCGGGGATTATAACGGAGGTTGAAGCTACAGCACTTGTAACCTTTACGATAGTGTCCTGTTTGCTTTCTCCAACCCTTTTCCGACACCTTTATCCAAGTTTTCTGCCAAACACAAGATAACCGGTATGCCAGATTTTGGTTGAAGCCCTTGTTCCAACACGCTTTATGTCCAGATCTACCTTCAAAAGCTCGAAAGCTTCAATTTCCTTAAAATCATGTCGTTCCATCTCCCTATAAACATCCCTCGCAGCCTCGATGTATGGGTTGTAAACCACCACATATCCTCCGGGCTTCAGAATCTCCTTGGCTTTGGGTATAAAAGTAACATCATCCTTCATATCAAGCACAATCAGGTCAAAATCAATCTTAAACCCATCAGCAACAAAAAGGACATCTCCAACAATCTGATGGATGTTCCTCAGCCCGGCAGTTTCAAAGTTTTTCCTCGCAATCTCGGCGAAATCCCTCCTCTTCTCAACCGTGACCACTTCTCCATATTTGTTGAAGTAGGCAAGGTAGGCTGCAAGAACCCCGCTGCCAGTTCCAGCATCTAAAATGACCGAATCCGGAGATAAGCCGGTGTAGGCTATTATAGCCCCTATGTCCTTGGGCATTATCGGTGTAGCACCTCTTTTGAAGAATCTGAAAAAGTCTGATGGCTTAAAGGGTAAAATTCTGTATTTGACACCGAGATGTGTTCTTACTTCATCTCCATAATCCTTCTCCTTAAGCTCCTCCAGCTTAATTACTCCGTGATGGGTGTGCAAAACACCTTCAAATCTCTCAACGAGAAAGTTGTACTTACCCCTTGAAAGAACTACCGGTGGTTCCATTTTCGTTTTATTCCTGAAGCTTCATAAGAGCTTCTGCCAGATCTCCATTTGCCTCTTCGAGTGCTTTTCTTGCAGTCTCCTCGTCAACATTTGCCTGCTCCATGATCAACTTCACATCTTCTTCGCTGATTTGGGGTGCCCTTTTGATAACCTCATACTCGCCAACGACCTGAAAGGTCTCAACACCTCTGGCAGAAATCTTTGAAACGTTCGGATTCCTAAAAATCAGCTCTTCATCACTTGTCCTGATTATCACTTCTTCTGCATCAAGCTCTTCCATCTCTATGCCCATCTGCTTCATCATCTTTTTCATTTGCTTGGGATTCATTGGAAGCATAGTATGAGTTTGAGAGAGAATGTTAAAATATTTTGGGTCAACCTCTCCCTATCCCTCTCTCTTCTCCTTTTTCCTTCACTCTCTTCCTAACAAATCCTCCTGCAACTATCAGCGCGATTAAAGCAAAGAAGAGTGCTAAGTATATCAGATAGGGTTGTGACTGTTTCACCTCAAGAGATATCACGATGGAATTGGATATGTGGCTGTATCCATTTTCGTCGTAATACTTGACCTTTACAGAGGCTGGATAGCTCCCCTCTCCTGCATCCTTGTCAACCTCAACTTTGAACTTTGCTATTGCAGTATCTCCGGGTTTCATAGTTCCGATAAAGTATTTACCGGGCTGTGACTGGCCAATAAAACTGGCTATAGAGGTCGTTCCCGCAATAGACAGGGGTGGTGAAACTTCGAGCATTACTATGGTGTTGTAAATCTCAGCATTCCCGGAGTTCTTGATTTCAAGCACCACCTCACCCGTAGAGTCGGGATAGAGATCACTCTTTATCGAGAGAATTTGGAATGACGCAAGCTTTGGTGCGATGTAGATCGGAAATTCTGCAACGCTGACGAGGTCTTTTGCATATTGGGTGTCAAAGGATTCTACAAGATACAGCAAATGTTTTCCAGCAATCGAATCATCACTGACCGCAACTCTGAAGTTAGCCTTCTCTCCAACATTTTCAATGTAGGATGTGGAGCTAACGGGTGTTATGGTCGGATCGGGCGATATCAGGTAGAGTTTCACATTGTTGGTATCCAATTCGCTGTTCATACTGAGCTCGAGTTCTCCAACAAGGCCAACACCCAAATTTGATGTTGTAACCTCTTCAACAGAGATTGCTGGATTTGCGCTTACTTCCACATTAACGTATATCTTCGGGCTGATAACCTCGTCACCATACTCATCCCTGTATTTTACAATCACGTATCCAAGATAGCTCCCCGCAGGAGCGTTTGAGGTGATGTAGAAGGTTATGTCGCTGCTCTCACCCATCTCCAAGTCACCGATATATGGTGTGCTTGTTGATGTCAGGAGTGGATTATCAAAAATCAGGGAGGCGTAGGCATCTCTGATTGTCTCTCCCGTGTTAGTGATCCGGATAGTTAGATAACCACGTGAGGGTATGTTTATGATACTGCTCGCACTCTGTGAAACCGGTTGTTGCTGTGTAGCTGGCAGGTTTAAAGATGGCAATTGCATCTTCTGCTCAACCCTAACAGTCTTACCCGAACTCAGAAACTCGCTGACTTTCTCAACCTTGAAGTAGCCCTCATCCTCAATCTCAAGACCGAGCGGCTTTGAATTCTTGGCAGGCAATCCTGACGATGTCCTGAATATCATGACGAGTTCTGCAGGATATGACTGAAGAAAGACACCATCAGGAACAAAGACCTTGAAAGACGCTGAAGCTGTATCCCCCTCTTCCATGTTTCCCACATACACACTCATAGCTTTTGGATTGGGTTTTAAGGGGGGTGTTGTGTTTAAAATCAATACTGCATCGTAAATCTTCTTTTGTCCCGTGTTTTTTATCTCAACCGTAACAACGCCCTCTCTACCGGCAACGAGATTTGAGGTTACGGACTGAATGCTGAAATCGTAATCCTTCTTCTCGATTTTGATTTTAACAGATACGCTATCTTCCTGATTTGGAACATAATTCAGCGTCACACTTCCTCCAGAATCAATCTCAGCCCTTATCTTCGTGTAGTAAATGTTAAATCTTAGGCTGTGAGTTCCCTCTGTTGCTCCCTCATCAACATCCACAACAATCGAGATCGGGATAGCTCTACCACAGAGCAAATCTCCAACAATAATTTCTTCGCTTTCAACTTCAATTACCGAGGTAGAAGGTTCCAGTCTTACGTCTTTGGCTGTTGTTAGCATGGGCAGAATATCAGATGTGTTCTCATTTATTGGAAGATCTTCTATGGTTCCACCTGTAACCTCGCATGATAAAAGGAGGGTTACTTGCGTCTTATCCCCCGGATGCAGAACGTTTGCTCCAGCAATGCTCGCATGAAAATCGAAGTTAGATTCAAAGCTGACAGCAGATACTCTGGCTGCCAAGACCACCAGCACTATGAGAAGTAAAGTTAACCGCATGGTGATTTGGCTGTGGAAAAGTATATAATTTTGTTGTAACCATCAGAGTTACAATGGAAAATGTTGTTGAAGCTCTAAGAAGGCTTGGGTTCAGGGATTATGAGGCGAGAATTTATGCAGCTCTTGCGGTAAAGGGTGAGGCTACGGCGAGTGAGATTCACAAAATCAGTGGTGTTCCAAGGCCAAAGGTTTACGAGGTTCTGAAATCCCTTGAATCCAAAGGCTTTGTGGAAACAATAAAAAGCTCTCCAGCCTCTTTCAGGGTGATTGATCCCGAAAAGGTGCTTGAAGACTACAAGCAGGATTTTGTTAGCACTGTAAACACAGTTGTTGAAGCTTTCAGAGACATGAAGTACGAGCAGCGTATGCAGCATCCCGTCTGGTGTGTGAGAGGTTCTGCCGGTGTGAGAAATAGGGCAAAGGCTGTAGTTCAGGGAAGCAACGAGCTTATTGTTATCACAGCAAGGAGGGATTTGGTTGACAGGATTATGGCCGTCAAACGAGATAAGACGAAAGTTGTAATTGTTACGGACAATTCCAGCAAATTCAGAGATTTGGATGCTGAGGTCATGGAGATTCGAGGGGATTTTGCCTCGATATTCGAGGAAACAGCTATTGATGGAGTTAGGTATAAATTCGAAATATTGCTCATTTCTGATGGATACGAATCCTTTGGAGTTTACAGAACCGGCGATGACATTGTTGGGTTGAGCATAAAGCTGCCTTTGATAATACTGTTCCAGAAAATGGTTTTTCTTGGCTTGCTGGCGAAATGATGAAACATTTTAAAGCCTCCGATAACTTTTTCCATGAACGAAATTCTCAGCCTCAGAAGGGAATTCAAGATTGATGATTACATCGAGAAGGTCAAGCCTGTGGTGGATGCGGTAAGAAGAGAGGGGGATAGAGCGGTAATAAGGTTCACGAAGGAGTTTGATGGTATTGACCTTAAGGAAATTAAAGTTGGCGAAGATGAGATTGATGCAGCATACGATGAAGTAAGTGACGATTTGATTGACGCCTTAGAAGTTGCAAAGGAAACTATTGAGAGATTTCATTACGTAACAGCAGTTGAGAGGGATATGAGAATTCAGTTCGAAGACTGTTTGATGGGCAAAATTTACACGCCAATTGAGAAGGTTGGAGCCTACATTCCAGGTGGAAGAGCGAGCTATCCATCAACAGCCCTCATGGTTGGTATCCCCGCAAAGATTGCGGGAGTTGAAAAGCTGATAGCCTGCACACCACCCAATAAGGACGGAGATGTCAACCCGCTTACCCTTGTTGCTCTCGACATGGCAGGATTTGACGCCGTTTACAAAGTTGGGGGAGCACAGGCAATAGCAGCCATGGCTTACGGAACTGAAAGTATACCGAAAGTATACAAGATAGTAGGGCCAGGAAACATTTACGTCACCGCAGCGAAACTGCTGGTTGCAAAGGATGTGGCGATTGATATGCCCGCCGGCCCCTCTGAAATTCTGGTTATTGCAGATGACACTGCAAATGCCGAGTTTATAGCTTACGACTGCTTGGCTCAGCTTGAACACGACCCTATGGCTGTAGCTGTGGTGTTAGTAACCTCAAGAGACCTTGCTGAGAGAGTTAGAGAACTGGTGGAAAAGTATAGCAGCTTTGAGAATTTCAGAATAGCAGTTGTTGAGAGTGTTGAGAGAGCAATCGAGATATCTAACAAGTTTGCCCCTGAACACCTGACAATTGCCGTTGAGAATCCCGAAGAGTTGCTGACCAAAATCAGAAATGCTGGAAGCGTCTCTCTCGGAAATTACTCTCCGGTTGCCGCTGGCGATTATGCTTCCGGGACGAATCATGTTCTACCAACAGCGGGCTTTGCAAGGATGTATAGTGGACTGAGTGTCGAGAGCTTCATGAAGCACTTCACTTTTCAAATGCTGAGCGAGGAAACGATGAACAGAATTGGAGATGCAATAATCAAGATTGCTGAAGCTGAAGGGCTGAGATTTCATGCTGAGAGCGTGAAGAAGAGGCTTGAGAGAACAAGTTGAAATCAGATCATTGGAAAAGGGTTAAATTTTGACTTCGAGCTGATATGGTGCTTGATAAGTTAGATCGCCTAATGACGGCTTTTTGTTTAACACTTTTGTTGTACACAAAAATAACAATTAACCCAGCGTAAAAAGCTTTATATTTTCTGAGATGCCTCTCAAATTTGAGAGAAATGCTGGAGGTTCTGAAGTCTCTTGCTTTGATGAACGCTTCAAGAAAGGTCGTGAAGATAAGCTCAAAGGAGTTAGCTGAGAAAATCGGTCAGAGTTTGCAGACCGCTGCAAGAAAACTCAAGGAACTGGAGGGGGAAGGTCTGATAGACCGAACATTGACCAAAGATGGCCAGTTCGTCGTTATTACGGAGAAGGGGAAGCAGACACTCTATAGAGAATACGTGGACTACAAAAAAATTTTCGATGGTGGAGAGAGCATAAAGATTAGGGGAGAGGTTTTCAGCGGTGTTGGAGAGGGCAGATACTATGTCTCTCTAAACGGATACAAGAGGCAGTTTAAAGAGAAACTCGGCTTCGACCCCTATCCGGGAACCTTAAACCTAAAAATCCCCAAGGAAGAGATGTATTTCCGGAGGAGACTTGACGAGGAGTCGGGAATCTTAATTGAGGGTTTCTCAACCGAGGACAGAACCTTTGGAGAGGTTAAAGCATTCAAATGCAGGGTTGGTGGTGTGGAGGGAGCGGTTGTTATACCTAAGAGGACGCATTACCCATCCGAAATCCTTGAGATAATCGCTCCCGTAAAGCTGAGAGAGAAACTCGGCTTGAAAGACGGAGATATTGTTGAAGTGGAGGTGCTGGTATGATACTGGATTTTGATGAATCGCTTAAGGCTTTTAGGAATGGCTCCCCTGTGCTCATTTACGACTTCGATGACAGGGAGGGGGAGACGGATATAGCAATTCCTGCAGTCCATGTGGGAAGAGATGAGGTTGCAATGATGAGAATTGATGGTGGAGGGCTGATATGTGTCGCAATCCATCCGATGGCAGCTGAAAAGCTCGGTCTACCATTCATGCACGATGTTCTGAGAGTTGCAAGTGAGAAAATACCCCAGATAAGGAAAATAGCTGATGCTGACGACATAAAATACGATTCAAGGAGCTCCTTCTCTCTCTGGGTCAACCACAGGGATACCTTCACAGGCATCACCGACGTTGACAGGGCGCTGACAATCAGGAGAGTGGGAGAGGTTGTTGATGAAGTCATGATGGGCAAAAAAGTTGACTTTGGCAGTGAATTCAGGAGTCCGGGGCATGTAGCTTTGCTGAGAGCTGCTGACGGCTTAACTTATGAGAGAGTTGGTCAGACCGAACTCAGCGTTGCTCTGGCGGAGATGGCAGGCATAGCACCCGCAGTTGCGATATGCGAAATGCTGGATGCTGAGACCGGAAAAGCACTGACGAAAGAGAAGGCAATGGAGTATGCGGAGGAAAAAGGAATTCCGTTTATAGACGGTAGAACGATAGTCGAGCACTACAGGAAGTTCAGAGAGGTTGAGGTCAGCCTTTTTGTCTGACTTCCTGAATTTTAAGCATTAACACATGTATCTCCCTCCATTTATATCAATCACACTCCCCGTCAGATAATCATTCTCAGCCACAAATACCACTGCATGGGCAATCTCTTCTGGAGTTGCTATCCTTCCCAGCGGAATTATCCTTGCAAGCATGTCTTTGGTTTGCTGGTCAATGATTTCGGTATTTATTGGGCCGGGGGCAATTGCGTTAACCGGGATATCAGGGGCAAGCTCCCTTGCCAGCGAGAACGTGAAACTTATCAATCCAGCCTTTGAAGCTGCTTAGTGGGCTCTGGTAACACGATTTGGTTTCGCTTTCATTCCGCCAAACTCTATTGGTTCAAAAGTTTCATTACCCCATCTCAGAACAGCCCTGATGGATCCTTTCCTCTGTCAGCAAGCAGCTCCTGATAGTAGGTCATATGATCTGGCCACTCCATCAGCTCTTCCCTTTCAACAAGCTCTATTGCCTCAACCGGGCAGGTTGGAACGCAAACCCCACAACCTAAGCATTTCTGAACGTCAACATTTGCAGGCTCCCGGTTCACCTTAACCCTTATGGCCTTCATCGGGCATCGAAGCATGCAGATTCCGCACGCGATGCACTTCGAATGGTCTACGCTCGCAAAGTAGCTTGAGTGGGCTATTGTGTTGGGATGCTTTGCCTCATGAACCGCTTTGAAGAAAGCACAGCAGTCGCTGCAGCAGTTGCAGATCGTGCTTATTGGCCCCTTGCTTCTTTCTGTGACATGCACAAGTCCTTCCCTGTTGGATTTCTTCAGGATTTCTACAGCTTCATCTACTGTTATCCTTCTCGCATAGCCATGTTCGACCATATATTTGGCGAGAGAACCGAAATGAAGGCAAACTTCAAGGCTGTGCCTGCATCCCTCCCCAACAAGCTTTGCCATTATTCTGCACGGGCAGTAGCCAACCGCGTGATAATCCCTCTCCCTCACAAGCCTCTCCGCATCCTCGGAGGGCAGTATTGTTGACTGCTTAGATATTGTGTCTCTCTCAGGCAGCGCTCTTAAAATTGCGTGTTCTCTGTCTCCGAGCTCATCCAGAAATCCCTCTTTGCGGTATTTTGCCCACAGAGGGGCAAGCTTCTCCTGTCTCGGGTCTTTCCCCGGACCGGGCAAAAAGGGCATCTCAGCCAATCCCACAATGACGGGGAAAAGCCTGTAGTAAACCTTCCCCTCTTTCTCTCCTTTCCATACAGTCCCTTTCTTTGTCATCTCGTTCAGAATTTTTCTCGATGTAATCCAAACTCTTTCCAGTTTTTTCGGCAAGCATCTCTGCAGTGAACCTTACGAAGGGCATGTGCAGAGCTATCTTGGCCTCCTCCTCATCGAAAAGGACACTCAAAATTTCTTTTTCAACTCCGCTGACAGTCTTTGGCAGACCAACTGGTGCTTTATCCAGCTTCTCTCTCAATTTCTCATAAATTTCAAGATGGTGGGAATGGTGCATTCTTTCACCTCCTCAAATCTTTTGTTCGAATTATATAACTGTATCGCAGAAGCTATAGTTTTATATAGTGGGAGATTGGGTATAGTCCAATGTTGGAAGAGCTGCTCAAGAAGATGGAGGAGATTAGTAGGAAAATTGATGCTCTACAGGATAGCGTAATGGTGCTTGGCACTGCAGTTGAAGCTCTTGTGGAAAAGAGTAGCGAAAAGGAGTTCTTGGCGGAACTTAAAGTTGCCGCAAGAAACGAGTACTACAAAATAAGGGAATTAAGCCCCGATAGTTGCAAGTTCAGGGATCTCTGTCTTAGCAGGGTGAACAAAGCCACCTCCAGAGTTATAAGGATTTATGCAGAGAAGGGCGGTGAAGAGTCGCTTAAAGAACTGAAAAAGCACAAGGGGGCTGTTTCGAAACATCTCAATTCTGCAGTTTGCCCTGACAGGAACTGTATGGAGAGTATCATTGACACCTTCGAGACGCTCGAGAGTCTTATCAAGCAGTCTATGGAGATTGAAGAGCGCAGAAGGGCTGTTTTAAGGCAATGGAAAAAGATTGAGGAGATGGATGAGGGAATGCTGGCTGAACTCTTAACTCCATTGTCCAATCCCATAAGAATTAAAATACTGAAAACCCTTGCCAAAGGAGGAAAAAGCTATGCAGAACTTGAGAGGGCAGTTGGGATTAAGGGAGGACATCTGCAGTTCCACCTGCGGAACCTGATGGAGGCTGGATATATTGCTCAGGAGGGTTTGAGAAAAAGATACGTGATTACGCACACTGCCTTGAGTGTTCTGAACCAGTTGGCTGGTCTTGGGGATGTTTTAGGTAAAAAGGTGATCGCCTGAAGTTTTGATATTTGAAATAAAAATTAGTTACCTGCTAAACTCGTAGCTCTCTCCCGGGTTGAGTATTACTACTTCCACATTAAGTCCTTTAGCCTTAACAGCCTTCCTGAAATCCTCCGGGTCTTTTTCGATTAGCGGAAACGTGTTATAGTGCATTGGAATTGCCACCTTGGGCCTGACAAGTTCTAAAGCCTTCACCGCTCCGGCTATACCCATTGTATAGTAGTCGCCTATTGGCACGAGCATCACATCGGGCTTGTGGAGCTCACCGATTAGCTGCATATCCAGAAACACGTCAGTGTCGCCCGTATGGTACACTCTAACACCATCCATTGAAACGATAACGCCAGCGGACATGCCAGCACTGATGATATTCCCCTGCTCATCCTCAACGTCTGCAGAGTGCCACGCAGGAACCATTGTGACAGCAATACTGCCAGTTCTCAAGGTGCCACCCATATTCATACCAACAGCTTCTACATCCTTTTTTGCAAGAATTCTTGAAAGTTCGTGAATGCACACAACTGGAGCCTCATTCTTCTTTGCTATCTCTACTGCATCTCCGAGATGGTCTCCATGGCCATGCGTCACCACGATGTAATCTGCCTCCACGTCTTCTGGCTTTACCGGAGCGTTTGGGTTTCCTGTGAGGAACGGGTCAATCAAAACCTTCATGCTGCCCTCCAGCAGAAAGGCCGCATGTCCCAACCATGTTATTTTCATCTTAACACCTCCTATCAAATTACTACTGTAACATTTCAAATCTTAAGTTTTTGTAGTTTTCCACCGCTTTGACGTTGTTCCCAATGATAGGACATCTTGGGGATTTTAAAGTAAAATTATGCGGACAGAAGCCCATGTGTCCGGACAAAATAAATCATCCTCAAAAGCCTCTAAATAGAAAATAAAGCGAAATAAGCCGAGATTGCACATTACCTTGATATGGTTCTCCCCACATCACCACTCTACCAAAGTTCTGATCGACTCGTCGGGAGTTGGAGATCCCGTGCTGGAAGACTTAACTAACATCGGAGCGGAGGGCTGCGTGTTCACATCCAAGTCCAAGGTCTAGCTGATTCAAAGACTGCAGGCTGTAATCGAAAACGGCGAGGTCAGGTATCCCTATATTGAGGATCTCATCAAGGGGCTGCAGTTCTTCGAATACCCGCTGACGAGAACTGGCATTAAGATGGAGGCCAGGCAGGGATTCCCACGATGAATGCTTTAGCAGTCTGGGCTGCAGAGAAGACATCCGGCGGTTACATCAGCCTCGGTGTTTCTCGCTTTTAATCACTTTCTTCTTCAGTAAACTCCTCAACAGCGAGATAAAGTAACATAAAGAATACCAATATGCTTATGCCTAAGCCGAGGTGACCTAATGTTATACCTAAATTTGCATTTGGAGTTGATACTTCACTTATGAGAGAAAAGAATAATCCTCCTGAGACTCCTGCAACAACTGCTTTAATATATTCTTTTACAATTTTCTGAAGATTTTTCCAAAGACAAAATACAACTGCAATAGCTACGACGATTTGAGGGATTAGATATAGTGGGTATAGTGGGGCAGGAAGAATATAAAGAGTGGTTGCAGATATTATTATCACCGCTCCGGCGATTGTCAATTTCAGCCACAGTTTCATGAACCAAAGTAACCCGTTCTTTAATAAGTCTAACTTTCCCTATCATTCATGCTCAAGAACTTAAAGCGAAAAATCACATCTCCGTTCAAAACAAAGTCTGCAGACTACAAAGCAGAGAAAGTCCAGATCTTCCCGTTCACCCCATTTAACATGGGGAATCCTAGCGATTATTCAGCTTATGAAGATTTCCACGCAGTAACTTCTCCAGTATCTTGTTGAGAAAAGCTAAGAAGCGGGCCGGGAGGGATTTGAACCCCCGACTGCGGGATTTTCATCCCGAGTTCGTTAGCAATAGCTGGGAGGTGCAGAACTGTGTTTGTGGAGCCACCAAGTGCCATATCTGCTATTATGGCATTTTCGAATGTCTCCTCAGTCAGGACGTCACTTGGCTTGATTTCCTGCCTGTAGGCATCCATAACTGCTCTACTGCTTCAAGAGCCAGCCTGAGCTTTGCAGAGTAAGCTGCAGGTGTCGTTGCCATCATCGGAATTGTCAGACCCACAACTTCGGTAAGGCACTGCATGGTGTTTGCGGTGAACATTCCAGCACATGCACCTGCTGTTGTGCAGATGTTTTCCTCCACATACTTAGCGTATTCTGCGTCAATCTCGCCCCTCTGCATCAGTTCAAAAATCTCAGCGACATCTATGGCTGTCATTTCCCTTCCTTTAAACCTCCCGTAAGAGGGTTTGAATGGCAGCATTCCTCCACCCAGAACAAAAACAGTTGGTATGTCGAGTCTTGCAGCTGCCATCAGCATTCCGGGCACAATCTTGTCGCAGGTGCAGATGCAAACCATTGGGTCAAAACCGTGAGCTTCAGTCATAAGCTCTATAGAGTCCGCTATGGTTTCTCTACTTGGCAGAGGTGCTCTCGTCCCTTCATGTCCCATTGCAACCCCATCGCAGATTGCTATCGTATTGAACTCAAGAGGTACTCCTCCCTTCTCTCTTATTCCCATCTTAACGTGGTGGGCAAGTTGCTTCAAATGCATGAGTCCCGGAACAACTTCATTCCATGAATTAACGATGGCAACAATTGGCTTCTGAAAATCTTCATCGGTTAAACCGGCACATCTCAGCAAAGCCCGATGACCCACTCTCAAAGGCCCTCCCACAACCTTTTCGCTTCTCCTCATAAAGTTAATTATTTTAGGTGATTGATAACCTTTTTGACTCAGTTCAGGGATTGGATTTTGAAGTAAAGCCTTATTAAACCAGTCCTCCAATAAAACCAGGTTGAGAGTGGCGATTGAAACCTACGGTTGTACAATGAATCAGGCAGATTCGGACATAATGAGAGGTTTAATCTCAAAGCACTTTGAGCTGTCACCAGTCGAGGATGCGGATGTTGTTGTGATAAATTCATGTGGTGTTGTGGATTACACTGAGAGGAAAATAATAAGGAGGATCAAAGAGCTAAAGGCCTCGGGCAAGAAGATCGTTCTTGCTGGCTGTCTGACGAGGATAAGTGATACGGCATTAAATCTCTCTGACTCTGCCATCTCACCTGAAAATGTGGCGAGCATTGTTGATGCTATTCTCTCAGCAAGAAATGGTAAGAAAATTTTGGTAGAGAGGAGAAATGTGGATAAATCGGAGCTTTGTGACTTCAAAGAGAGGTGCAGGGACAGCACAATAGCAATAGTCTCGATATCTGAAGGTTGCTTGGGTTCTTGCAGTTTCTGCGCTACGAAAATGGCAAGGGGAAGACTGAGGAGTTTCTCGATGGATGGAATAATCAGAGAAATTGAGCGAGTCGTGAAAGAAGGTTTTAAAGAAATTCAACTCACATCTCAGGATTCAGGAGCATACGGGCTTGACAAAGGAAAAGAAATGCTCCCCGATCTGCTGAACCGCATTTCAAAAATTGAAGGAGATTTTAGAGTTAGAGTTGGGATGATGAACCCCCAGCATGCCGTGAGAATTCTTGACGACCTTGTTTCTGCTTTCAGCAGCGAGAAGATTTACAAGTTCATACACATTCCGGTTCAGAGCGGGGACAACAGGGTTTTAGAGGACATGAGGAGAGGGCATACGGTAGAGGATTATATCGAGGTTGTCGAGACCTTCAGGAAGAACTTCGACGATGTTCTGGTTTCGACCGACATAATCGTTGGCTTCCCAACAGAGAATGAGGAATCTTTCTGGAAAAGTTACGAGCTTGTAAAGGAGACAAAGCCGGATATAGTAAACATAACGCGATTCTCACCAAGAAAAGGAACTTTAGCTGCAAAATACAGAGACATTCCGGGATGGATAAAAAAGGAGAGGTCAAGAAAGCTTACCGAACTCATGAGGAAGGTTGGGCTCGAGAACAATTCGAGGTTTGCCGGAAGAAGGCTCAAAGTGTTAGTGACGAGAAGGGGTAAGGGAGATACTGTTCTGGCGAGAACAGATTCCTACAGGGCAGTTGTAACAGAAGGCGCTCTCGGACAGTTCACGGAAGTTGAGATAGTGGATTACAGGTTCAACTACCTCATCGGGAAAATTAAACAAAATAAACGATTAGGGGTGCAATGACCAGAGCCGGTAGCATGTTTCCAACCCTGAGCTTTTTTAGCTCAAGCAGATTTATTCCGATGCCCATAATCAGCAACCCGCCCGTAGCAGTCAGCTCGTTTATCATGCTCTCCGTAACAACTCTGCTGAGTTCAGAAGCGAGAATTGCGAAAAGTCCCTGATACAGGAGAACACTCACGCTGGAGAAAGCAACGCCTATCCCGAGAGCTGAAGCAAGTGCAATGGATGCAACTCCATCGAGCATTGATTTGGCGAGCAACACTGATATATCACCACTCAACCCCTCCTGAATTGGACCAAGTATCGCCATAGGACCGACACAGTAAAGCAGTGTTGCCCCAATAAATCCTTCCGAGAACTTTCCTCTACCAAATCTCCTCTCAACTCTTTCACCAAAATTCTCCAACCACCTTTCAATTCCGATGAGTTCTCCAGCAATCGTTCCCGCAACAATACTCAAAGTCGGTATGAGAACGTTCTCAGTCTTCAACCCCATGCTTATCCCTATCAACAACACAGGAAGTCCGAGAACGTTCATTAACGCCTTTCTGACTTCATCCTTTATTCTCGAACCAACAAGAATCCCAGCAATTGATGCAATTACGATTGTTCCAGCATTAATCAGCGTTCCGACGAGCATGCTCTAAATCAACCCCGTTTCAGAAAGCCATCCGTAAAGACCATCAAAGACGAACTCTATTGCTATCGCAGCGAGGAATACGGCAAGTATTCTTGCAATTATATCTGCTCCACTTCTGCCAAGCAATCTGATTATTGGGGTGCTGTAAATATGGCTAACCCTGACTATGCCATAAACGATGACTGCGCTTAGGATCGCAATAGCTTTCATGAACAAATCTGTCGCCTGTGAGTAAACAACGATTCCTGCAGTAATTGCACCCGGCCCTGTGTAGAGGGGAAGGGCAAGGGGAAAAACTGCAATCGAATCAACATCAATACTTTCTTCAGCCCTCTTTCTATAAGTCTCCTTCCTTGTGCCACCCAGTAAAATGTCAATTGAAGCTATGAAGAGTAGAATTCCTCCGGCTACCCTCAAGCTGTTAATGGACACCCCAAAGAAGTCGAGAATCCCTCCACCTGTGACCATCGTCAAAATCAGGATTAACGCAGCAATCAGTGTTGCCCTCTTGGAAATTCTCTCCCTTACTTCATCACTGAATCTCTCCGTGAGAGCTATAAATATCGGAAGGTTACCGGGTGGGTCTATTATCACAAAAAAGGTGGTAAAGCAGGTCAGAAAGTATCCGATGTAGTAATCCATCATTCTTCCATCACACTCTCAACAGCTCTCCCCAAATTCCTCAGAAGCTGCAACGCAAGTTCTTGAGTTGGGAAGGAGAACAATCCACAGTCCGGTCCAACATAGGCAATTAGGTCGCCAAATTTCTCCTTTGCTCTCTCAATCCTCTCTGCAATCTTATCTACCGCCTCAATTTCATCAATTGCAAGAGAAATAAGCTCATCGTTCTCCCAAGCATTTACGTTGTTAGCAGTATTGAACTCGGCTATAATTCCGTCTATATCACTTCTTGCTACCCCAATTCTGATCTTTTTATCAGCAGATTCCACGACTTCAGCATCTACGAAGTCCATGTTCTCAGGCTTTTTGGCGCATTCAATCCCGATGACGTCAATGCCAGTCTCGAGGATTTTTTCGTAAAAAAGCGGTTCGTGGAGGTGAATCTGCACGTCAGCTTTAAAATTGTACTCGAAGGCTTTTTCAAGCAATTCATCTTCTGGATGCAAGTCAGGAGCAAGTCCTAAGCTCGGCTCGTCAATGCTTACACATCTAACATTCTCAAACTTGCAGGCGTTCTCAGCGAACCTTCTCACGGATTCAGCGAGGTTAAGGAGAATGTCATCGTAGATTACACCGCCAAATTCCCTGTAGTAAAGCTCAAAGGGGCCTGTGATACAGACTCTAACACTGTCAACATCCATTTTCTGAACATATTCGAGTTCCGGTATTACAGCCTTACTTCTCTCAATCAGATAGGCATCCTCCTGGTAGGTCTTTATCGGCTCCATGAACATCTCTATCATGTCCCTGAACTGGGGGTAGTTCGGACAGTCGAGATACTTGGCTTTCATCAGAAATGCCCTCTGAACCATCTCCTCATACTCCTTGCTTTCCAAATTTCTGGTGATCCACTCTCTGCTGACCCCTTTCGGTATGGGAAAGCTGCCTATGTCATCAACCTTCATTTTTCGATTATATCTCCTCTTATTGCAAGTCTCTCAATCTGATCTCTCAACTCCTCAAGATTATCCATCAGTTCCCTCCAGCATGCTTTATCGTCTTCACAGTTCGTGAGCCTCTCCCTGAGTTCTCTGAGTCTGAGCTTTATCCTCCTAATCTGATCAGCGTAAATTTCTTCAGATTCAGTTCCGTAAAATATGTTCGAAACTCTGCCAATGGCCGCCCTCAGAAGCCTTATTCTTTCCTCCACATCCCCACTGTAATCGAACGATTCTAAAAGCTCCTCGAGATGTTCTTTAATTGAGACCATATCCAAGATTTGCTACTAATTAAAAAAGTTTACCTCATTTCCCAGATGTGAAAACCAACCCTCATCTCGTAATTTCTGAGCGGATGATAATCAAGTTTTTCGCACTCCTCTTTTGCACTGGTGAAAACATAGTCAAATCCCGGCAGACACCTATCTCCTGTAAAGGGAACATTCTCATGCCGTAACATCCAAGGGAGAGGCCAGTAGTAGTTTCCTGGAACGTAAACTAATACTTTCTTCCCATCTTGAACAAGTTCTTCTATCCTTGTTGCCAGTTCGACACCTTCAGGCTGCGTTTGAATGTAGATGATGGCCTCACCAGCAGCGTCGTTGTAGTCCACGAAGCTCAGATGGACGGACAGAAGGACGGTGATGAAAGAAAGGAAGACGAAAGCGAGTCTGAAAGCTTCCTTTTCCTCATCAAAAAGCTCCCTTCCGGCAAAGACCGAGCCAAATAGGGATAATGGAGCGACCAAATGAACAACGAGCCACGGCGTTTTGTAGCCCATGGCATGGTAAAAAAGGACTGCCGTAATCAGCCAGAAAACCGAAAAAGCCTCGATAAAGCTGAGACTTTTTGCCTTTCTCCTCAGGTACGGCAAACTGGCGAATACCATCCCCAAGGCGAGGAACTCGTATTTGAGAAAGATGCTCAGGTAATACCAGATGGGATGGAAGTGAGCCTTCTCTCCCCCAAAGGGCAGAGAGTTGGAAAGCCAGTAGGACATTGAAACGTTGGAGTAGTGCTTCACCCACTCAGCACTTAGAAGGGCGTTAAAGGCATTTTTAAGTGCATCCTGCTCTGCACCATCACCTGATCCTAAAAGATAGACAAAGGAGGAGGAGTAAAGAAAGGATGCAATGGCTGTAAAGATTATAGTCCCTGGAGCAATTGCTGCCAGATTTTTCTTGGTAATCAGACCTCTGAAACTACGCTTGGAGTAGTAGCTGTATAAAGGGATGAACACGAGGAACATCGGGATGTATTCAATCCAGTTCTCTTTTGATGTGAAGATTACTGCAAGAAAAGTTGCAGCCAAGAGAGCATGCTGGATTTTGCCCTCATCTCTATACTTCAGGTAAAAGTAGAGGACGAGCAGAAAGGAGGATAGGACGATTATATCATTTCTCGCATATCGTGAGTAGTAGAGGATTGATGGCGAGAACAGAATGAAGAACGCAAAGATGTAGGCAGCAAATCCAATCCATCTTCTTAGCGAGACGGCTGCAAGCACACCAAGAATGCTGAAAATCGCTGCTGGTAATCTCAGGGAGAAATCACTATCGCCAATAACCTTGAAAAGAGATGCAAGGACAAAATACTGAAAAGGCCCATGATATGCGGGATTGTAAACGTAATTCTGACTCTCAAGCACGGATTTTAGTGCTATCCAGCCGTGAACACTCTCATCGAAGTCTACAGGTCTTGCATCCAGCAATAGTAACCTTGTTACTGCTGCAACAAGCAGAATTACAAAAACTTCTTTTTTCATCACTCTTCCTCCCGTTTGCCCGATCTGCTTCTCAGGTAGAAGAAAAGTGAGGCTGAAATTATTAAGATTCCGATGAGAGCCACTGCATCTATTTTAACTCTGCCTTCTCCTCCAAAGACCAGAGAGCACTTTGTTACGTTACCTTCAAAAACCATATACTTCCGCCCACCAAACTCCTGTAATCCTTTGTAGCTTAAGTTCGTGTATTCTTCAACTGGCAATGCAGAAAGAATCATCAGTCGCTGTTTCTCTGAACCGCTTATTTTGAAGACATTTGACTTCAAGCTGTAGGAGAACGTTATTCTTCCACTGTCGCTTGCCGGAACAATGACGTCATAAAAGTTAATTCTTTCACCAATATCATCTACCGATATAAAACTCAGAGTGGACTCTTCTATATTGAGATTACTGTGATCCGGAAGAGGTACGCTGATGTCACCTTCAAAATTCCTGTCTCCTGAGTTTATTATCAGAAGAATCTCGTATATTTGAGTTGGTGAATATACTATGATGTGCCTGATCAGCGACAAATTCTCTGTGGTGTTGGTGAAAAGCAGGTTGAAGGTTAAGGTTGTGTTTTTGGTTAAATTAACCTCTTTTTGGAAGGTTTTGTTAAGAGCAAAGAGTCTGAAAATATAAAACCCTTCGGAAAGCTCAATTTTACTACCATTCTTAACTTCCCCGCTCATGGTAAAGTCCGTAGAGGTTACGTTAAGCATTGCTTCACCATCATAGCCTTTAATTGAGATGTTTACAGTGTAAGCCTGAGATACCGAAGCCTGAAACGTCAAAACCTGAGATAGCAACACCACCACCAGTGCAACTCTTAATGTCAATCTACCACCCTTTTGATCGCTCCCCATTCCACATCCCTTCCTCTGACGTAGGAAATTAAAGCATTAACTGCAGCAATTTGAAGCAGCAGTGCATGAACAACCAATCCCACAACCACCTTAACCTTTGATAGCCTTTTGTAATGGTATAGAAGCAGGATGGGTGAGAGGAGGACTATGAAGGGAATGTACATAGCTGGAAGGTATGTTAAAGTCAGGGCCATATACCACGAAAGCCTTACACTTCTTCTGGCCTTTCTCAATCTCCTTCTATAACGCCAGAGCTGGATTCCCCCGTAATACCACCTCTTTCTCTGACTGTAAAGGTCTTTCCATGTCAGAGGGGCTTGTTCGTGAAGTTTTGTTGTTTCAACGAGAACTCCATTGAATCCCTCAGCGTGCATCCTCGTTGCAAAGTCGGCATCTTCAGCAGCAGCCCCCTCGTTCAACCTGTTCTTCATCAGCAAATTGCCCTTTAAAACTCCAATCATCCCGTTGAACTGCTTGAATTTGCTCCTCTTTAGAAGAAAGTTGATAAAGTAATATTCGGCTTCAACCGTCTCTGAGACAAGATTCACTCCGTTGTTGATATACCTCTTTGATGATGCGATATAGCAGTTCTGACAACTTTCAAGGGCTTTTATACACTCCACAACAAAGTTTCTCTCAGGTCTCGAATCCACGTCGAAAATGGCTATGTAATCCGGATTAAAATCAGACAAAAAATCGAGAGCATCGTTTATAGCTCCTGCTCTCTTACCTCTTCTACTGTTTCTGAGCAGAACCTCAGCACCCATTTCCTCTACCACTTCCTTTCTTCTGTCCTCATCCGATACACTGTCTATCACATAAAGGATTCGGACATCAAAATCCGCATAATCGAGGCCTCTCAGGTGTTTAATACTTCTCCTCAAGATTTCCTCGCTTTCAAAGGGGGAAACAGGAACTATAACTGCAACCTTCATGCGAGAAGCTCTTCGAGCATTTTTGCAGTTTCACCGGGGTCTGCTCTTCCACGTGTTTTTTTCATGACCTGCCCAACGAGGAAGTTAAGAGCCTGTTTCTTGCCACTTAAATAGTCCTGCACAGCCTTTGGATTCTCTTCAATAGCCTCCTTACAGAATCGGACGATCTCATCTTTGGGTATGGCAAATAGACCCTTCTTGTTTATTATATCCTCCACATCTCCACCTTTATCGAGCTTTGATCTTATAACTTCAACAACACCCTTCTCGGTAATCTTTTCTTCCTCAAAATACTTCATAAGCCTTGCAAATTCTTCGGGAGAGAGAACCTCTCTGCATTTCAGAAAATTCCATCCTCTGTAGTTAAGCTCTCCTCTCAGAACATCAACTATCCAGCTTGCTGCAAGCTTTGGATTAACGTGTTTTGCAACATCTTCAAAGTAATCTGCCATCTTCACGTCAAGAATCAAAACCTTGGCGTAGTTATCGCTCAAGCCGTATTGCTCCTTGAATCTCTCCCTCTTTTCCTCTGGCATTTCGGGTAGAGTGCCCTCAACCTCCTTAACCAGGTCTTCGGTCAAAACTGGAACGAGGTCGGGTTCAGGGAAGTAGCGGTAGTCCTGCTCCTCCTCCTTGCTTCTCAGGGTGACGGTTATGTTCCTCGCCTCATCAAAGTGCCTTGTTTCCCTTGTTACGGCCCTTCCCCTCTGCAGAAGATTTTTCTGCCTCATTACCTCGTAGCTCAAGGCTTTTTCAACTCCCTTGAATGACGAAATGTTCTTTACCTCAACCCTCCCTCCCCCCTTCAGCGATATGTTCGCATCAACTCTCATAGCACCCTCCAAATCACCGTCAAATACATCAAGGTATTCGAGAATCATCCTGAGCTTGTTGAGAAAGAGTCTCGCCTCTTTGGGAGAGTTCATCACTGGCTCAGTGACGATTTCAAGAAGAGGTGCCCCACTCCTGTTGTAGTCTATCAGTGAGTACTTTGCAGTCGTTATCGAGCCCTTGTAACTGAGCTTACCCGGATCCTCTTCCATATGAATTCTTTTAAGCTGTATTCTCTTCTCCTCACCGTCCAATTCTATCGTAACGTAACCACCGAGGGCTAAGGGGCGATCATACTGGCTGATCTGGAAACCTTTCGGCAAATCGGGATAGAAGTAGTTCTTCCTGTCGAAAACTGTGAAAGGCTGTACTTCAGCATTCAAAGCTATTGCAACCTTAATCGCAGACTTAACCGCCTCCTTGTTTATTACAGGCATTGCCCCCGGCATGCCAAGGCAGACGGGACAGACATGAGTATTGGGGGGGCTGTGATGATAATTAAGAGGGCACGAGCAGAAAAGTTTAGTTCTGAGCTTGTTAAGCTGGACATGAACTTCAAGCCCTATCACCACTTCATCCATAATGGCTGCATTAAAAGGCGTATTAAAAAGGTTGTGAAAGCATGAGAAAAATAAAGCTTGAACACCCGATAAACTGGAATTTGAAGATGAAATTCTTTGTTCTTCCCACTCTGCCAACCCCAGATATTGTTGAAGGAGATAGGTGGAGGAGAGCAATCAGATTGGATGATGAACTCAGAGCAGTTCTGGTTTACCCAGAAAGTGAGAGAGTGCTGATTGTTGAGGGGAATTTTGATAACAGGGAATGGAGGGAAATTAGGAAAAAACTTGTGGATTACTTTGGTCTTCAGAATCCTGAAGAGCTTTACAGATTCATGGAAAGAGACGAGAAGCTCAGAGAATTGCTGAGAGTGTTCTGGGGATTTGGTAAAGCTGGTTTGATGTCCATGTCCGTATTCGAGGGATTGGTTAAGGCGGTAATCCAGCAGCAGATCTCTTTTACTGTAGCGGAGAAGATTACAGCGAGAATCGTTGAGAAATTTGGGGACGTTGTGGAGTGGAAAGGGGTTAGATTTTACAGCTTTCCGTCCCAGCAAGCTATTCTCGCTGCAGGACACGATAAGCTGAGGGAATGTGGACTGAGCAGACGGAAGGCTGAGCTTATAATTGAGATTGCAGAGACGGATGGGCTTGAGGAACTCAGAAATTTGGGAGAAGAAGAGGTGTATGAGTTTCTGACATCCTTCAAGGGAATCGGAAGATGGACTGCGGAGCTTGTGATGTCAATGGCTCTGGGAATGAACGTTTTTCCGGCAGAAGACCTTGGAATAAGGAGGGCTGTGTCAAAGCTTTACTTCGACGGTGAGCTTCAGGATTCTGCTATAATAAGAGAGGTCGCTAATAACCGCTTTGGAAAGTTTTCGAGGGACATTCTGTTCTACCTGTTTCTCTACGACCGTAATAAAGTTTTTTAGGTTAAAAGTTAAATTAAAACAAAATGTTTCCAGAAATTGAAGAGATAAGGAGGAAGAGAAAAAAACTTGGAGTGAGCCAGAAAAAGCTGGCAGAGCTTGTTGGGGTTAGCCAGCCGCTGATAGCAAGAATAGAGTCTGGGAGGTTTGATCCCAAGCTCTCTCTGATAAAGAAAATTCAGAATGTTCTGGAGGAGATCGAGGGAGGGAGAATTAAGGCAAAGGCTGTTATGAATTCACCCGTAATCACAGTCTCTCCTGAAGACAGTCTGAAAAAAGCAGCAGAGATTATGATCGAGAAAGAGATTTCACAGCTTCCGGTTATTTCCAAGAAAAGGGTTGTGGGGAGCATAACCGAAAACGATGTAGTGAAGGCTGTAGTAGAGAAAGGTTCTTCCGCTGAAAGCATTAGAGTTGGAGAGGTTATGAATGAACCTTTTCCGGCCGTAAATCCGGATGAAAGTCTCAGCACAATTTCAAAACTGCTTTTCGACTCTCCTGCGGTTCTGGTTGTTGAGGATGGCGAAATTGTGGGAATTGTAACCAAGCAAGATGTAATGAAGTTTCTAACTCAAAGCCGTTAGTTAATAAATCTCTGGTAAAATTCCAGACTGTCGTATAATGTCATAGAGGATGACCTTTCAAGTTGTAGAGCTGTGTTGTCAATATATATCAAACTTTAACAGTCTTTCTCAGAAACCTTCTGTACCACTCGAACTCTTCTGGGGTGACGATGTGGATTTCGAATGGAGCAAAAACGTCAATCTCCCTTAAAATCCTACCTGTGATTTTTGCCTTATCCTCCATTTTCTTTGGGGCGTTTTTGGAACATATAAGAATGTCGATGTCGCTCGCCGGTGTGTGTTTGCCCTCTACAACAGAACCGAATACGAATACCTCTGCCCCCCCAAGCAGCATTTCTGCTATTTCCTTAATCTTTTTAGCGTATTCCATGTAGTTCTCAAAGTACTTTCTTTCTTCTCTGGCAATTTTAATGAATACGTCGAAACTCATAGCCCATCCACCAGTCTCCTTATTTTCTTGGCAACTTCGAGCATGTTTTCGACTTCCTTCCTTTCAAACTCTGAGGGGATGTATCTTGATGTTATATACGCATTTTCAAGATTGGAGATCCGGTCAATATTCTCTTGCATGAAGCTAACGACTTCTTTTTCTTTGCTTGTGGCGATCCCAATCTCTTTTAGAAGCTTCTTTATAGAATGTGTTTTTGGATATTCGCCAATTAAAAGAAAAAGCTTGTATTTTAAATACAACTCAACGTGCTGCTGAATGTTGAATGCAGCCAGATCATACACGCCCTGCTCAATTAGCTGAGCAGCATTTTTCAAAAATTTTTCAGCCCTCTCCTTCAGAACTTCAATTTCTTCAATTGACATTAAATAAATTTGACTGGTGTCAATAAAGTATTTTTCGCATAATGGTTGGATTCTTGATTAACTAGATTACTTGAAACGAACCTTCTTCAGCGTCTCACATATTTCTGCAGTTTTCTACTAATTTAGATTTCGAAGCAGGTCAAAATCATAGAATGTAGAACTTGGCGGAGGTCCGCAAGGGATTTAGATAAAATAAGTTTTTGCGGCAAATCAAAATAAATGAAAACAAAATTTTAGTCCTCAACTCTTCTAAGAAACCTGGCCATATTCCTCCAATGCCCGCCCATCCAGTAAATTTTTCTGCATTTCTCACAATACCACAACTCAAAATCAAAAATGTCCTTGGATAGCCCCTCTCTGCGGATAACCTCCAAGGCCTCATCCCTGCTAGGTTTGCGGAGTTCAGAATTGCACACACTGCATCTGTCCATGACCAGTCTGAATTCTACACCTCTCCTAATCAGCTCTCTCATCTGCCCCACCACATCGTTTGACTCTATCAAAAAAACATCTCTGCCCTGTTTGACACATTTTTGATAAAGTGCTTTATCCTTCGTCAGCAAAATTCTGTCTTTGAGATTTTTCAGCATGAATTCATCCTCATCTCCTTCGACATTCAAATCAGATATGCTTACAGTGTCATAACCAGAAATTCTGAGCCATGTGGTTAATTTCCCGAGCATCCTATCTGTAAGAAACTTCATTTCCACCATAATGGGTTCTTTTTATCCATCATCGCTCGATATATTTCTTTTGCCATCTCTGTTCTCAACTCAACATTCTCTGCGAGTTTCAAGGCATAAGATGACTGATCTGAATACTCCACAGCCTGAAAGGCAAGTTCGAGCTTATCCGCATCATATACATAATCCTCAACTTCAGAGAAGTCTGGCTTGACCTCCATCCAAGATAGCTGGTCTTCTTTGGCTTTTTTCTCATCAGCAATCACGTATTTCTGCGCTATTTTGTGCAAATCCATGGTTCTTGACTCATGCAAGTCGTGGAAGAGAGCTGCTGTTGCAGCCTTGCATGCAACCTCAAGGCTTTCACCATTCTTCAAAGCAAGAATAAAAGCTATTAACGCCGCTCTGAAACTGTGCTCCGCGACACTCTCGGGCAACTTTATTCCGAACTTCAACCATCCAGATCTTGGAAGAAGTTTTAGCGATCCAGCCTCGTGGATGAACTTGACTATATCTTCCATATCCTATTAATAGTCTTAAAGTCAATAAGTTTTATGAAAAAGTGGAGGTTTCTTGGAATCGATGACAGCTTTGACGATAGGAGATGCTGCATAGTTGGGTGTGTTACCTGCGACGGGTATGTGGAAGGGTTTATGTATGAAGAGATAGAGGTTGATGGACTTAATGCTACAGAGAAGGTTGTAAAAATGGTAAAAAAATCAAAGTTCAGGGATCAGCTCCGCTGTATCTTTTTACCCGGTTTGACTTTCGGGGGGTTTAATGTCGTTGATATCCAGAAAGTTTATGATGAAACTGCCACTCCAGTCGTAGTTGTAATGCGGCGAATGCCGGATATGAAAGAATTTATGTCAGCTATCGAAAATTTGAGTGACGCGGATGTGAGGAAGAGTATAGTCCAGAGAGCAGGTGAGATTTACAGGACAAAAACGCTTTACATACAGTTCGCGGGGACGAGTTTTGAGGAAGCTGAGAATTACTTAAGAGCCGCAACAATAAAGGGAAACATGCCAGAGTCTGTGAGGATTGCTCATCTCGTGGCTTCTGCCATCATCCATGGTGAATCTAGGGGGAAAGCGTGAGTTTTGCAAGGGTATGTATTTGCTGAGACCTAAAATTTATATGTCATTTATTTTACTGATAACATGGCTGATACCATGCAGCCGATAGAGATTGCGGAGATTCTGACAAGTCAGGCAGTTGTTCTGACGTCCATGGTTGTAATCGGACTTGTGTTGTGTTTCGCAGGATACAGAATTTTCAGAGTTTATTCGGTAGCAATAGGATTTCTTGTTGGCTTATTTGTGGGGATATATGTTGTGATAGACTACTTCAAGGAGAATCCTCTCCTTGTTCTGCTCATTTCGGCGAGCTTAGGGGCTGCGGTTTTTGGCCTCGTTTTCGAGCTTGGACTTATTGTCACCGGTGCTGTTTTTGGCTTCTTCCTTGGTCTCTATCTTCTACCCGACTATCCTATATACTCTTACGTTCTTGCGGGTTTGTTTGCCTTCACAAACCTCTTTCTCGAAAGAGCGCTGACCGTTCTTATCACTGCGGTTCTTGGGGCATCTTCCATAATGCTCGCCACCCACATGGCAGTGAACGGGTTGCACATTTACGACATCCTCACGGACTTAGGGGGCACTTTTGACATCATGACCAGAAACATATTCCTTGACCTTCTGTGGTTTACGCTGGTTCTGACAGGAATAATAACCCAGCTTGTGCTGCATAAGGAAGGGAAGGAAGAGGAAGAAGAGTAATTCTTTTTTGCCCTTTTACAAACACTTTCCTGTGATCGAGATAGACGGCAGTTTTGGGGAGGGAGGGGGACAGATACTTAGGACTGCGATTGCTCTATCGTGTGTAACGGGAGAAGAGGTTAGGATTAGAAACATCAGAGCCAATAGACCGAAGCCCGGATTAGCGGCTCAACACCTGAAGGGAATTGAGGCTGCAAAGTTAATAAGCAATGCTGAAGTCAAAGGGCTGAGAATTGGCTCAACAGAGATTGTTTTCAAACCTGGAAGGGTAAGAGGAGGGAAAATGGACATAAACATTGGAACTGCTGGAAGCGTAACTCTCGTTTTCCAGACTATACTCCTTCCGCTTCTCTTTGCAGAAAGAGAGAGCGTTGTGCGTGTTACAGGAGGGACCGATGTGGCGTGGTCTCCGACGATTGACTATTTCAAAAATGTGACTCTTAAAGCCCTGAAGGGCATGGGAATCGAATGCCATCTTGAAGTTCTGGAGAGGGGTTATTATCCCAAGGGTGGTGGCAGAGTAGAGTTGGAGGTTACACCCTCTGGGCTCAGAGGCAAGAAATTTGAGAGGATTATAGAGGGGGTTGAGGGGATAAGCCACTGCCAGAATTTGCCAGAGCATGTTGCTGAGAGGCAGGCGAAGGCAGCAAGAGAGTTTCTGCTCGAAAAGGGAATTGATGCGAAGTTAGAGGTTCAAACATTCAGAGGGTTCTCTACGGGCAGCGGTATAACGATCTGGAGCGGCTATAAAGGTGGCAGCAGTCTTGGAGAGAGGGGGAAAAGAGCAGAAATTGTTGGTAGAGAGGCTGCGGAGAAGTTCTATGTTGAGTTCTCGAACTCGTCGGTCTTTGATTCTCATCTTGCAGACCAGGTCATGCCCTTTGCCGCTGTAGCCAGGGGATTGACTGAGTACACGACCAGCAAAATTACGCTGCATCAGAAGAGCAATGCCTATGTCATAGAAAAATTCCTTGGCAAAGTCGTGGACATTGATGAGAAAAATAGAGTTATAAAAATTAAAGGGAGGGCTTAAAGCATCCCCTTCTCCTTCCAAAACTCGTAGTCAGCTTTCATAAGCTCTCCATAGTTTTTGATAAGGGTCAAAAGCTGTTTCTGAAGTTCTATGTCTTCTTCTGTTACTTCAGCTTTCAGTTTCTTCTCGAATGCATTGGCTATCTTATCTCCAAGCTCTTGTGCTTTGCTGATATATTTATCACCAACATCGCCTGGGATCACACCAAATCCAATGGCGTAACCTACGGGAACGACTCCCCATGCCTTCAGAACCCTGTTAAGATACTCTGCAACCTCTTCTGGCCTACCCACACCAGCGTAAACAACTATACTCCCCCCATACTTTCCCCGAAGTGTTGGTCTGTGCCCGTATGGGAGCATTCGGTCTATAAAAGTCTTCATCTGCGCTGTAACGTTGAGGTAGTAGACTGGTGAGGCGAGAATAATCACATCGCTCTCCTCAACCATTGTCTTCAGCTCGTCCATATCGTCTCTCTGCACGCATTTCCCCTTTGCAAGACAGGTACCACAGCCTATACAGTAGTTAATCTTCTTTGACTGCAAATACACCTTCTCAGTTTCGAATCCTCTATTCTCAAGCTCTCCCAGAGCTGCATCAAGCATTTTTGAGGCATTACCATATTTTCTCGGTGAACCGAGAATTCCCAAAGCCTTCAACACATCACCCCAACTCTCCTGCCAAGCCCCTGAGTTTAACTCTCATTCTCTTCGACTTTTCAAGGACTGTCTTGAAATCGGAATTCACAATGATATATATTTCGGTTTCGGGTAGAGCTAAGTTACTTAGCTTTGAATACGCTCTGTCACCTTCTGTAAGAAAAAGCTCGATAACAGCAGCCTCACTCATCGCCGTGGAGCTGACTATGGCAACATCAGCGTGTTTCAGAGCATATTCGTTTCCATTGAAGGCAACAGCCACCCCTCCAAGTTCTCTGGCAACATCAAACATCTTGTAGTCAGAGATGCTGTCACCAACAACAACAGGAAACTCAATTCCAAAGCGCTCGCAGTATTCTCTTACTATTTCCGCCTTCTCACCCGCACCAACAGCCTTCACAGAATCCAGAATTTCTGCCACCTCTTTCTTCGAAAAAAGCTCGTCAAGAGTTCTGTAAAGCTCCTCTCCGTCTAAGGAAGCTATTAAATCCACCATCTCGAGAAGATTTTCCTTGAAATCAATTGAATCAAAATCAACTTCTGTGCCGTGAAGCTCGCCCTTAACACCGATCATTTCTGCCGTTTTTTTGAGGTACTGAATGTAGGAGGTGGAGATTACCACGGGTTTAAAGCTCTCTTGAAGAGATTTCATTGTTTTCTCCGCATCAGGCACGAATCTTGCTGTCTGCTCTGCTATTCTCTCAACATCCTTATTTTTTACCCCAGCCGCAGCAAGGAAGGGTGCAAGGAGTTTCAGCGTGTATCCTGCCTCGTATCCATCCCTTTTAACCTCGTAGGCTAAATAATCATCATAATTGCTCAGATTCCTGAAAAAACGCTGATTGTTAAAAATTGCCATTGAAAGCTCAAGAGCAAAGTCCGTGAGTATCCATGGACCTTCCCAGTCAGTGAAGAACATGCTCCTGTTTTCAAGCTTTTTCGGAATACCTTTTTTTCCGAATTTTCCAGTCATCAGAATTTGCTTATTTTTCGGAGATTTGTAAGTTGCGGTAGATTTTCCCAATCAGTCCCAGAAGTCTCCTCCTCGCTTTCTCGCTTACTCTCACATCTTTCCATCTTGGACAGATCATATCCACGATAACCTTTTCCGTATCAAAAACAGCAGGATACAACCTGCATCCTTCGGGGCGATGTTCGTATATTCTGCACGTGTTTCTCTCATCAAGGAAATAGCATTTGCCCCCCACGTTTCTCAACCTGAAGATATCTCCATCGCTGACAGAAAATTTCTCTCTTGAAAAACCCAAACTCTCGATTCTGCTTAAATCTTCCTCAGTGAGCGGCATTTCAGTCTCGATGCAGCACTTTCCACAGTAGCTCCCATCTTTCAAGCAATTCACATGTACTTCTTCAGAATCTTTGAAATTCCTGTCGAGTACTGGATTGCCCTCTTTTCTCTCCATGCAATCTCACCCGGAAGATACTTCTCGGCAATTTTCCTCAGGACATATTTCCTTATCACCTTTCCGTTCTCCCTCTTTATCTTGTACTCCGGAGGAATTTTGATGGCTGCAGCGATAACATTCCAGTTGAGATATGGAGTTACGAGCTTTATTTCGTTCCTGTAAGCCAGTTTATTGTCCCTTACAAGATTTGCGTCTCCAATATTTTTCAGGTCATTAATCAGAACATCTTCAAGCTCGTACTTGTCCATACCTTCGTATCTCTTGTAACCCCCGAAAAGCTCGTCTGCACCCTGCCCAAAGACTATTTCCGTAAATCCAAGTGATTTTGCGAAACGCATTGTGAGGTAAGTCGGAACTGCAATCGAAATCTGGAGGAAGTCACTGCTTTCTATGGTTCTCCTCACAACATCTACCGCATATCTGATCTCCTCCTCATCAACCCTTAAAATTTCGACCTCTCTGCCGAGCATTTTTGCCGCCTCTCTCACCCATTCCTCCTCTCTGTTGCTTGCAGTGACCGAAACAAGAGGTAAATCGTAGAGGGCTGCGAGCAATGATGAATCGACCCCACCGGAGAATGCAATGCACCCAATCCTGACCTTCAAGCTGCCAAGAGATCTCTCAATTTCTTCTATCATCTCATTAACATCAGCGTATTCAACTCTGAATACGTCCTCGAAGGTGTATTTTTTCCTCTCCAGAACCTCGCCGGTGTAGTCCAGCTTAGCAACTTCGCCCGGCATCACCTCATAAACATCTCCGTCTATGTACGATTTGAAAGAGGACACACTCATATCGCTGCCGTAGTAGAGTGGCTTACCGCCCAGCACATCACGGGAAAGGAAAATATGGGAGGGACGGAAAGCGACGATGGAATAAAAGGATTTAAGTTTTAATGGCATTTCGTCAGCGTATTTTAAGTTTGGCACCTCATCGGAGTCAAAGAAAATATTACCCTCCTGCTTTGAAGGATATCTCGCACTCGCATATATTCTGCTCGCCCTCTCCCCTTCTTTCTCAAATTCCGGAAATGCGTATATTGCCACAAATATGATTCTGTTTCGTCTCTATTAAATTTTGGGTTCACATATCTGAGATTTTCTCCTCAATCGCCTTTCTCAGCTTCTCCGCAACAACCTTCCCATCAATTTTCCCCCTGAACTCCTTCATCACGAGACCCATCAGAGGCTTGAACGCTCCATCTCCCCTCTCCGCTATTAGCTCAGCTTTATCCTCCACGAGTTTCTTTATAAATTCGTCAACATCCCTGCTGCTACCAAGCTTCTCAATGATTTCCTCCCCACTCATGTCCGGATTCTGAGCCAACATCTTCAAAGCCTCCTCAGCCCCCTCCTTAGCCATCTTCCCGTCAGCGATTAGGCTGAGAACCATCCTGAAATGTTTCTCTTCCAGCACTCCAACATCAATACCTTCCTTTCTCAGATATGCTGGGGCTGTGTGAAGAACCCTTGCCACAACAGTTGGCTGCAGTTTCTCCACATACTCTTCAAAAAGCCTGAAGTAGGGTGAGTTTGCAATCTCCCATGCCAGATCGCGAGGTAACAGCTTCTCGTACCTCTTGGCCCTTTCTTCGATGAGTTCTGGAATCTCCACTTTCAGCATTTCTTCTGTTATAACAACCGGAGGAACGTCAGTTTCGGGATACATTCTCGCAGCTCCGGGCAATGGACGGAGGTATGAAGTGGTCCCATCCTCATTAGCCTTCCTAGTTTCCTCCGGAACCCCAACAAGACAGAATTTTGCCCTCTCAGCTATCCTCCTCAACGCTCTTTCAACCCTAACGGCATCTCCAGCAGCCATCACAACAGCATCTTCTTTACCAGCTCCGACAAACTCCCTCAACATCTCAACCTCTTCCTCAGTTATGCCATAAGCTGGGAGTTCGTCGGTGTGAAATATTCCACCCAGACCAAAAGTCTTGGCTATATCTGCAAACTCAGTTCCAAGTCTCCTTCCCGGCTGAATTTCTTTTCCAACAAGTCCTGCAAAACCCTTCAGCAGAATGGCATTAACAGTCTTGTTCCTGATTATCTTCGACTTCGTGTTTCTGAATACCTCTGTAACATCGAATAGTTCATCATTAACCTCCGCTCCCCTCTTTTTAAGCTCTTCTCTGATTTCCAGAAGTCTAAGCTGCCTGATTACCTCATATTCCACAATCTTGTCCAGAATGTCCAGTTCTTGCACACCTTTTATTTCGACTCTCGCTCCATCCCTTATGCTGATGTTCACGTCCTGCCTTATCGTCCCCAGTCCCCTTTTCACTTTTCCAGTTGATCTCAGAATCATGCCGAGCTTTGCTGCAACTTTCTTCGCCATCTCTGGTGAATCTATATCTGGCTCGGTACCTATCTCCACAAGCGGAATGCCGAGCCTGTCAAGGGAGTAAACGGCAAAACCCTCTCCCTCGTTCACTTTTCTGCATGCCTCCTCCTCAAGACAGAGGGTAGCAACTCCGACTCTTTTACCTTCAACCTCCAAAAATCCGTCTAAAGCTACCAGAGCCGTCCTCTGAAATCCAGTAGTGTTGCTTCCGTCAATGACAATCTTCCTCATTACATGAACTTCATCCACGACCTCCATGTTCAGCATTTTCGCGACTTGAATGGCGATCTGCAAAGCCTCTCTATTAAGCTCTCTTGGCGGTTCTTCGTCAGCCTCAACGAGACAGGTTGTATCGTAATACTTGTAAATAAACCTCCTGCTCCTTTCAACCTCCTCTTTTGCCGCTCTGTCCTCCTCACCAATCTCGCTCTTCTTGAGTCTCAGATATCTGAAGAACTCGAAGTTTGACTCCTCAATCTCTCTGTGAGTTGTGGGGCAGTAGCAG
Organism: Archaeoglobi archaeon; assembly: GCA_029259345.1. Taxonomy (GTDB): domain Archaea; phylum Halobacteriota; class Archaeoglobi; order Archaeoglobales; family Archaeoglobaceae; genus Archaeoglobus. The sequence goes on along the minus strand of JAPDIX010000012.1, from coordinate 22,933 downwards.
AAAAGCTTGTGTTTGGAATCAAGCTGCTGGTGGATTTCAATTCCAACTTTCAGTCCAACTGCTTTGTAATCCACCATTTATCGTCTCACCTTCAGAGTTATTTTCCTCAGGTAATTCTCGCTCCTTACATCCATAATATAGGCTTCGGGGGCAATTGTCGGCAGGTGATAACCGGTGAATATTCTCATAACCTCTCCTGCCTGAATGCTGCAAGTCAACGCGTAGGCGATCGGGTCTCTTTTAACGTGTGGATACTCCACCTCGCAAAATTTGATACCGTCGGGTAAAAAAGTGGTGATTATATCGGGAATAAAGGGGGCACCGATTTTTTCAGCTATCTCTGCCATGAATTCGATGTTTTTGTGTGCAACAACGACATCTATTCCTCTCAGCAGTTTTTTCAACTCAGCCTCACTCTCAGGGTACAAGTAGGAAATCACACACGAATCGCTGGACATGGGGTGAATGATGTCATAGTTGTTCGCCTCAAGCGGGTCTATTGTGCAGTCCAGCCTTGAATCAACTGGAGAAACGTAATCGGATATGTATCTGATACAGCCAACTCCACTTCTCCAGAGAATCTCCATCAGCATTCTGCTTCCAACAACGGCTACGCTGAACTTCCTGAGATACTCTATTTTCTCCTCCTCAGCCATTCCGTGCCAGAATATGTGTTTCATCAGACCTCTTCGAATCTACCCTTGAGTTTTTCAAGCACTTTGGGCAGAGTTGTGTATTCCATATCTTCACTCGGCAATCTGTGCGGTTCAAATGGCCCATGACGGCGCATGTATTCGGCAATCTCAAGAGCCTTGTTTCTTGTGTAATCAAAGGCTGGGTCGTCGAACATGTCCACCGGCCCCACGAGCTTTCCGTTGGCAATCTGGAATCCCGCAGCAATGCACCTTGGAGGACCATCAAACCTCGTGCACTTTGAATACTTGAAGGGAACTGGCATTATCGGCCCGTTGTGGCTTCCCCTCATCCACCCGCTCACGAGATGCGGGAATGCAAAGGCTTCAAGAATCTCTCCAACTGCTGGCAGACCGCTTTGAGCCCTTACAAGCGCTACCGGGTCATCTTTTCCGACGTACTCACCAGCAACCTCATAAAGCTTTTCGGTGCTCACGACTGCTACAGGCTCATCGGCAGGTAATTTTCCACCTTCCTTTGGATATACTCTCTTTATAACGAACCTGCTCTTTCCTCCAATCAGCGCGAGGATGTCATACATTTCTTCTGGAGCTCTCATAAACACTCTCTTGCTCTCCTTTACGTCCCAGATTTCGAATACAAATCCAGAATGCATCGAAGGATCAATAACAAGTCCTGCTGTGTTGAAGGGGTCAGCAAAGATTCTGAATATAGGCATGTTAAAGGCTCCGGGCTCGGTTTTGTCCATCATGAATGCTATCAACGGCTCAGCCCCCCTTTCCGTGAATTCCATCTCTGCCACACCTGGCCCCAATCCTCTAACGTTCCCGGAGAAGGCATCCTTTAGCAAATCTTGCCCGGCACCATACAGTTTCATCCCCTTCGCAACTTCAGCAGCTTTTTCGAAAGTTTCCCATGCAACTCTGTGGATTTCTTCATTATCAACACCTTTTGTGTGCGTCATAAGCAGCTCAAGGTCATCTCCCGCATTAAAAATCCTAAAATCAACAATTAATCCGCTATCAACGGCATCCTGAAGACTCATCTCTGCAACCTTCTTCAGCTCATCTGGCACAGTTGTGTGTCCAACAACACTGCCAACGTCAGCCTTTATCAGAGAAACTGTTGTTTTTCTCATGAGGTAATGATGATGCGTAAACAATTTAAACTTTAAGGTTTATCAAAGAAAGACGTGATAACCATGCTGGAGCGTGCACCTACTGGGATACCGGGTTTTGATGAATTGTGTGAGGGTGGTCTTCTTAGAGATAGAAGTTATCTCGTATCCGGCCCATCTGGTTCTGGTAAAACTATTTTCGCCATGCAGTTCCTCGTTAACGGGATAGAGAATTTTAACGAACCAGGCGTATTTGTTGCTACTGAAGAGAGACCCCAGCATCTCAGGGAACATTTCCTCACATTTGGCTGGGATTTAGAAAAGTATGAAGATGAAAACATGCTTGCAATAGTGGATGCAACTTCAACAAAAATTGGATTGCCGTCAGATGAGAGGTATATTGATGTTAGACCTTTTGACACAAGATCACTGCTTGATCAGATTATAACAATTCAGGATGAAATCGGTGCTAGGAGGGCTGTTGTTGACTCGACGACCTCAATTGGCTTCACTATTGGTGATCCAGCAAAGTTCAGGGTAGAGCTCCTTAAAGTCGCAACAACCATGGAAATTCTTGGATTGACGTCTATCCTTACCTGCGAGGTTGTCGAGGGAGGAGGAGATAGGATTAGTCGTTTTGGTGTTGAAAATTTCGTTGTGGAAGGCACGGTAGTGCTTTATTACACGAGAATTGAGAACACGAGAGTGAGAAGCATCGAGATTTTCAAGATGAGGGGAACGAATCACAGCAGCAAGATTCACCCCTTCGAAATTACCGACAAGGGGATAGTCGTCTATTCGAAGGAAGAAGTGTTTGCTTAACGCACGAATTTCTTGACAACAAATTTCTTGAGGTTTAACGGGTCGGAAAAGTGAAATAGATTAGCCTTTCCACTGAGCTTAGCTATGTTCTTGCAAAGCTCAAGGAATCTTCCTTCCTTTCCGAACATGATTACCTGCAGCCTTGCATCCACATTTCTGAGTTTTTCAGCCTCCTTGAGGGCACACCTCCAAGGGGTTAAATAGGGGTTAAAACTCGAAGTAGGTTCACCGTCGGAAATGAGAAAAACAATTCCTGTTCCTGAACCCTCTTTCAGGATATTCCTTGCCTTTTTCAAAGCCAAGCCAATATCTGTCCTGCCCCTCGGTTCTAAGTTAAGGATGTCACCTTCCTTTATTTCTCTGACTCTGTGGTTGAAGGCAACGACCCTCAACTCGTCATTGTTTCCCTCTTTCTTAACCGCACTCTTCAGACACATTGCGGCCTCTATCGCCCCGACTATCTTCCTGCCCCTCATGGAGTCACTAACGTCAATCAGCATGACGTAAACACACTTTTCAGAATGCTTTGGCTGTCTTACAACCATTTCTTTCTCCTCAAATTCAATCTCGCCCCTTATTGCTGACTTAAGCAAGCTCTCAGGAATGTCGAGGTTGTCAAAACTGTGCATGTAAGGGTCGAACTCCACAAGTTTCTCACTTGAGAAAATTGAAACACCAATTTTTTCAGTCTCGTGTTCACCATAATGCTTCTTTTCAAGATTCTGAAGACTTAGAGATAATACTTTCTCTCCAAGCACCTTCTCCGCCTTTGCGGTGTAACTTACTATCTTCCTGTGAAATCTGGTCTCAACTTTCTCGATGTATCCGAGGTCTTGTAACTCCTCGATGACTTCGTCGAAGAAGTTATCAACGAGTTGACTCATGCTCAACTGCTCTCTGCTTAGCATTTCCTGTCTGAGCATTTCTTTAAGTTCCTCCCAAGCCCTCTGCTTTGCCTCCTTGAGATCGGCAATTTTGTCCATCCAGTAGTTGCTTATGTATCCAAAAGTCTTTGTAAACTCTTTGAAGGTTGATGAGAACATCTCGAAGTCTTTAACCATCTCTTCGCTTATGTGCTTTTTTATCAACTCGGTAACATCAAAATCGCCCTGATCTCTGTTGTACGGGTTGAAAAGGGAGTAGAGTAAGTCGTCAGCTATCTTCTCTATTCCACTCTCAGCCCTCTCGCAGAGTCCGCATTCGGGTTTATCTGTCGTAGGCAGTGTAGACATAAACACCATCTGACACTCTCTCAACCAAACCCGTGCATCTCGCAATAGCTTCGAGAGTTATTTCGAATGCCGAATTTACTTCGCTACTTTTTCTGCAGATTGATGACAGGAAAGTCCAGAGGTTTCTGTAACTTTTAATCCCATTCTCAGCATAGACGTCGATCTCTCCCATCTCGGAAAGCTCCTCCATCAAACCGCCAAAGATGTTTCTTGGAATTTCGGAGTAAATTTCTCCGCAAACTGTGTCAATCGAATCGTTGACAACTCCGACAATCACGTCATCCTTGCTAACTTCATCCTCGTAGTCAACTTCAAATCTGCTCTTTAAAGCCAGCCTTACATTGGAGTAATTTTTGCCGTAATCTGCGAACATTACAGCTTCTCTTCCGTTTCTCAGAGCTGATGCTGCTACATGGTCGAAGGCTTTGATTGTAGCCCTGCAGCTCGGCTCAACTTCTATCCTTGCCGAGTATCTGCAATTTCTACTCCTCATACATCTTACAGCGCCAGCAAGAATCTTGAGATGCCATTCCGGAATAATGTCCTTCTTAAGTGCCATGTTCTTAATTCCAATCTTTATTTCTTCTTCAAGCGTCTCTGGTGGGCCTATATCAATCTGCTCCATTCTGTCGAGCAGCGGCTCCTTGATGTCAGACACTCCCCTGTAGTTTGCTGGATTGGTAGAGGCTATAACGAGAGTATCTATTTTCATCGGGATTATATCACCCTCTGGCGTTGTAATCTGCTTCTCTTCCAGCAGCTCGTGAAGTAATGTCTGCAGAGACGACGGAATGGAGCCAAGTTCGTCGAAGTAGGCAATACCTCGATGAGCCTTAAGCACTCTACCGGGAGTGAAAACTTCTGGATGATCCAAATCGTAGCCTTCCTTTATCTTCTGTAGACTGATTCCACCTATTAGTTGCCTTGTTGTCATCATCGGGTCTCCCGCCACTCTTATCCACTTTTTGGGTATGAATGTGAGCTCAACCTCATCTTCCTCCAGCAGCTTTTTCTTGCATGAAAAACAGGTGGGCTGTGTGGGGTCGTCATGGATTCTGCAACCTTTAATCGCCAGTATTTTTTCCGGCAGAAGTTTAGAGATGGTCTTGGAAAAGGTCGTTTTTCCGTATCCCTTCTTTCCCTTAAACAGTATATTTGAGCCGCTCATCAGAGCAGTCTTGACCATATCTTTTTCGATCTCTTTCCCAACGATTTCTGCAAATGGGTCTATACCTTTTTTCTCGAACTCAATTAGCTTGTCCCGGATATACTCCGATACGCTCTTTGAGTGGTAGTTTACATATTCTTCGCTCCAGATATCAATTTCTTCTCCTTCCAGTGTGAATTTCGGGGAATTTATTTCCGTAATCCTGACTTCCTCAAATATATATTCCATGTTAAAGAATGTCATTTAGTTTATTTGATTGTTTTGGTTGTTGCGGGAAAAAGTATTAAATCATAAAATCCACCAGATATCATGGTAATTGGAGTGACAATGGTAAATGTGGCTCCTGGAAAGGAGAAAGAAGTTTATCTTGAGATTAAAAAAAAGAAAGATGTAAGGGAGGTCTACCACGTCTTTGGGGAATTTGACTTTGTTGTGATCATTGACGCTCAAAGTTTGTCAGACTTGAACAGACTTGTTGATGAGATACGGGGAATTGAGGGCGTTACAAAAACCCAAACCGTTGTTGGAGCGGAGATATGACGGAGAGCAAGCACAGGGAAATTAGCGTTGCGGAGTTCTTCGAGAAGAACAAGCACATACTCGGCTACTCCAATCCCGCTAAGGCTATCATCACCGTCGTCAAGGAGGCTGTTGATAACGCCCTCGATGCGTGTGAGGAGGCAGGAATACTGCCTGACATCTTTGTCAGAATATCAAAGGTTGACGATCACTTTAGAGTAGTCGTTGAGGATAATGGGCCGGGAATTGAGAAGAAACAGATACCCAAAGTTTTCGGGAAGTTATTATACGGATCGAGATTTCACGAAATAAGGCAGAGCAGAGGTCAGCAGGGGATAGGAATATCCGCTGCGGTACTATATGCTCAACTAACAACCGGAAAGCCAGCAGTTGTGATATCGAAAACGGCCAATGATGAGAGAGCAACTAGGATGGTGCTATATATCAATACGAAGAAAAACGAGCCAGAAATTGTTGAAGAGAGTGAAGAGGACTGGTATCTTCCAAGCGGGACGAAAATTGAGCTTGAAGTTGCCGGAAATTATGTAAGAGAAAGGAAGCAGAGCGTTCTTGAATACCTGAGAGAAACTGCGGTTATAAATCCACACGCAAAAATAACTTTTGTAGAGCCAGATGGAGCTATACACGAATTTGACAGGGTTACCGACGAAATTCCACCCTCTCCAAAGTCAATCAAGCCCCACCCTCATGGTATAGAGCTTGGAACCCTTATGAACATGCTCAAGGCAACAAAGGCGAATACACTTAAAAAATTCCTTAAGGAGGAGTTCGTGAGGGTTGGAGACAAGATAGCGGAAGATGTTCTTAGAAAGGCAGGTTTTAGCGGAACTGAGAAACCACAGGAAATGGGAAGAGATGAAGCTGCTAAGCTTCTCGAAGCCTTCCGCGGCACGGATTTCTTGCCGCCTCCGACTGATTGTCTATCTCCAATTGGGGAGAAGATGATTTCAAAGAGCCTGATGGCGCAGTATTCTCCGGAATTCGTTTATGCCGTGACAAGGAAGCCGAGAGTTTACTCTGGCCATCCGTTCCTCGTGGAGGTTGGAATTGCATACGGGGGAGAGATAAAGACAGAGAAAGTGATGCTGCTGAGGTATGCGAACAAAATTCCTTTGCTATACCAGCAGGGAGGATGCGCTTTGACAAAAGCAGTTGAGAATGTGAACTGGAAGACTTATGGTTTGATGCAGAATAAAGGAGAGTTGCCTTCAGCCCCTGCTGTCATCCTCGTCCATGTTGCCTCGACGAACATTCCGTACACGTCAGAGTCGAAGGAGGCTGTAGCGACGATCCCGGAGATAATTGACGAAACACGTTTAGCTCTGCAGGAAGCAGGGAGGAGGCTTAAAGAGTATATAGATAGAAGGAGCAGACAGCAGAAGAAGAAAAAGAAGGAGGAGATGATAAGCAAGGTTTTACCACTCATAGCACGTAAAGTCTGCGAGGTTCTGGAGAAAGATCCCATCGAGGTGGATAAGATAGTCGCGAGGATTATGGGGTATCTGCACATCGAGAGGGATGTGGTGGAGAAGAACGGAGCCAAAGAGGTCGTTCTGAGAGTCTCGAACTTCACAAAGTCCAAGAAAGAGTTAAAGGTTTTTGAAATGTGCTCTGGGGAGGTAAAGGCCGATGGGGCGAAAATAACGTCCTCCGGATATACAACAGTCTCGTGGATTGTATCGCTAAAGCCCGATGAGGTGGTCGAGCTGAAATACTCTCTCCGGGGTAGAATACTCAACAGAAAACCGCTTGTTGAGGGTGTGGAAAAGGATATTCTAAGCGGTGCAGAGATTATGACTCTTGAGTGATTCAGCAGGTTAGGTGGGCTGCCAAAATCACCTTTCTATTCTTTTTCAGCAATTCGTTGTAAAGTTTGATCGCCTCACCTGTCGCCGCCACTTTAACCTCCTTTCCCCTCTCTTTAAAAGCCTTTATCACGTCATCATCAACTCTAACCCTTCCATTCGCTCCTGTGCCGAAAATTATAACCTCAAAATCGAGATCGAGTATGTCGGCAACATCCTCAAGCTGAACTCGATGCCCCTCCTTTCTCCACCATCCGTCCTTCAGATAGCCTGAACCCACTATAACATCAGAAGTGTATTCTTTTCCATCAATCCTTATTCTGCCGAAGGAATAGTGCTCAACCTTCATGGGTTTTAACTCATTCACACTTCATATAATTTTAGCTCATCCCGCTTGCAACTCTCGCCGCTATCAGCTCAAAAATAATTTTGGCAGTTAAGGTTTGGGTGATTTTATTCTGGTCTGGAACAACCTCACACACATCAAAACCGACAACTCTGTCAGCAATCCTTTCAACTAGATATAAAAAGTCCAAAGGAGCTAAGCCAAAGGGTTCAGGAGTTGATACTCCGGGAGCAAAGGATGGGTCAAAGACATCCATATCCAAGGAAAGGTATATTCTGTTATATTCATCCAAAAGTTTCAGCGCCACCCCAATATCGTATTCCCAAGAGTAAACCCATTTCACGTTATCTTTAGCAAACTCCCTTTCCTCCTTTGTCCCGCTTCTCACTCCAAGAATTATCACATCCCTACCGCTCTCCAGAATCCTTCTTGCTGTGCATGCGTGGTTATATCTGCTACCATCAAACTCATCTCTCAGATCGAAGTGGGCATCGAAAACCACATAACAGGCATCCTCGAACTTTTGTGATGCTGCAACGCTAACGGTGTGCTCACCACCGATTGCAATTGTAAAAGCCCCAATTTCGGATGTGAATTTGTTAACCCTCTCCATTATATTCTCAAAGGTGCCATCGCAGTTGACATTTCCTGCATCGCACACCTTAACCAAACTCAGCTCGACATCAAAAAGATTGGAATAACTTTCAAGATTCCAGCTTGCCTCCCTTACAGCATTTGGGGCGAATCTCGAACCTGATTTGAAAGATTGTGTAGCATCGTATGGTATTCCAAATATAACGTATTCAGCATCTTCTAAATTCGAATTGGAAATTGAGAAATAGGAGTCAATGTGCATTACGCCATTCTCTCAATTTTTCTCTTTCCGAGAGATTCAAGATACATCACTTCTTTTCCGGGTTCTATTTTGTTCTTGAGTTCTTCTGGGATCTCAAGTTCAAATGTCTCGTAGGTTTCCATATCCATTAGCTGGGCTATATTACCCGTAACACTGATTACCTGCGCCCTTTTCCTCTCTACAATCGGCACGTAGATTTTGGCTGTTACTGGCTGAACTATACTCCTCTTCTGCGAGTCGAAGATGCCGATAGCATCAATTCTTGCCTTTGCAGCGCCGTGCTTTCCGGGTTTGCTGACGGACATACTGATAATTTCACAAGGCTCATCGTCAATGACCACGTATCCTCCTTCTCTGAGCTGCCTAACCTCAACTTGCTCTCTCATACTCAACCCCCTTTGCTGCTTTCTTTTGTGTAAATTTAAACTTTTCCCATTATGTTATTAAATCTTCTAATCTAGTATTGGTATGAGTTGGAGAAAAGCGAGAAGGATCGTTCTGTTTTACTCGATGATTGTCACCGGAATTATTACAGCAATAACTGGTTTTATCCTGTATTTCTGGCCACACGGCCCTAAGGCGGGGCAGTTAATAATTTTCGGCCTTCAAAAGCAGGTCTGGGAGGACATCCATACCTACCTCGCCCTTACGGCAGCGATCCTCATTATCCTCCACGTCATCGAGAACAGAGCATGTGTGAGGATGTACGTAAAAGAAACTCTCAAAGGTTGAATTTTTCAATTGCCGTCTTTACTGCCCTTTCAACACTTTTTTCCGGCTTTATGGTTATCACTGGCACGTCAACTATCTTCTCGGCGAGACTGCTGATTACCGGGGCACAGATAATCGCCCTTGCCCCATCTTTCTCAGCTCTCACAACCGCAACTATCGCATCTTCGAGTGTGGTAGCAGGATAAACCCTAACTCTCTCATCAAACCTCTTGTCTTCCAAAACATATCTCGCAGCGATCAGGGCAGCGAACTCCTTTTCCTCATGCAGAGCGGAAAAAATTTTAGCAAGCGTATCGTATCTCGGCTTGTAACCTCTTAGAATCTTGTAAAGCGTTGATTGAGGGATATTAGCTTTTCTCGCGAATTCTGCAGGTTTCAGGCCCTTTTCAACAAGCACCCTTTCAAGGCATCTGCCAAAGTCCTCCCCCCTCGCTATGCACTCCGCAAGTCTCGATATCATGACCAGAATAGAACATTAGTTAATAAAATTTTTCTGATTTGGGAAGATTTCAGCCAAATGAGAAAAATTATAATTGGGTGGAGTTATGTTAAACCATGAAAAGGTTGATTGCCCTTGCAGTGATACTTGCGATATTCTTGGCTGGGTGTCAGCAAGCAGAGGTGGAGAAGGGGAAGATCAGGGTTGTTAAAATGTCTCCCCGTGATATGGTGGAGCAGCTTAAACTTGGTGAGATTGACGCCTTCGTTGCGTGGGAGCCATTCGTAAGCGAGGCTGTTGTGAATGGGTACGGTAAAATCATAGCAACTTCTGCAGACATCTGGCCGAATCACCCATGCTGCGTTGTCGCGACATCAGACAAATTAGACAGGGATGTTGCCGTTGCCCTTGTCTGGGCACATGTTAAGGCGACGAGATTCATAAATTCAGAGGAGAACAGAGAAAAAGTTCTTGAATATGCTTCTGAATTCACGGGCAAAAATAGGGAGGTTGTAGAAGAAGCTCTGAAGAGGATAAAGTTTGTTGAGTATCCAGACAAAGAGGAGTTCGTTAAATACTATCAGGAACTCGAAAGGGGAGGTTATCTGACCAAAAAGCCGGGAGATCTTGGATATGACAGTGAAGATGAGTTTTTGAAGGACTTCCTCTACAGCGAGTTTTACGACTACGTCTTGGAAAGGTTGAAGGAGAACGAGAGCTGGGTGCCCGAGAAGGTAAACAAAAAAGTTAGGGTGGGATACTTGACAGCCGACCTGCACCAGCTTGCCATTTATGTGGCAATGAAAGAGAGTTACTATAAGCAGGTTGGATTGCAGGTTGAGGCAAAGGAGTTTGCGAATGGTGTGATGGAGATGGAGGGATTTAAGAACAGAGAGATTGACGCAGGATATCTTGGTGGTGCTCCGGCAACTCTGAAGAGGGTTAACGATGATATCAGGATCAAAATCATTGCGGGGGCGAACAATGAGGGTTCGGCAATAGTGGCGAAGGATGCAAAGAGCTTGGAGGAACTAGCAGGAAAGAAAGTCGCAATACCAGGGTTTGGCACTGTGCAGGATTTCTTGCTAAGGATTGCTGCTGAAAAGGCAGGTTTGGAGACAGGCACATGAGACTGAAAAGTGCTGCCCTCTTTGTCTTTCTATGGTATGTGGTGGCCTTCTTTACTGAGCTACCTCACCCTCACGAGGTGGCTGAGAAGTTCTTTTATCTCCTTTTCACTCCTGAACCCGTTCTGGGAAAAACACTCCTTGAACATGCTTGGGCAAGTCTACTGAGAGTCATTTTTGCATCATTGGTAGCGTTCAGCATTGCCATCCCGCTCGCCATTCTGGCAGGCTGGAACAGGAGTTTAGGAGAGATATTAATGCCTGCAATCGAGGCTATTCGCCCAATCCCACCTCTGGCGTGGATTCCACTTGCTTACATTATCTTTGCACCTTTCCCTAACACTGTTCAGGTTTCACAAATTTTCATCGTCTTTGTCGGGGCCTTCTTTCCCTGTTTGATATCGGTCTTTGACTATGCAAGAAACGTCCCTGGGGAGTTCCTTGAGATGGCAAAGGTGTTCAGAGCCAGTGATTCGCTCATTTTGAAGAGTATTATCGTCCCCCACTCTTTGCAGGGCATAATGACAGGAATAAGGATAGGGCTTGGCGTGGGGTGGATGAGCATAATTGCTGCCGAGATGATTGCAACATCCGGTGAGGGGCTTGGATACTTCATCATGACGATGTATCAGGTTGGTGGGAGGGTTGCGGAGATTGTAGCAGGGATGGCCATGATCGGAGTGGTTGGGTATATCATGAATTGGCTGCTGCTAAAAGCTGAAAGACTGGTGATGCCATGGCGCTGATAGTTGAGGGGCTTAAAAAAAGCTACGGAAGTCTGAAAGTTCTTGATGGAGTTACCTTCAGCGTTGATGAAGGAGAGTTCTTGTGCATAATCGGAGAGAGTGGATGTGGCAAGACCACAATACTCAAAATAATGGCCGGGATTGAAAAAGCAGACAGTGGAAGAATCGTTTTTGATTCTGAAGGCAGGATAGGGTTCGTTTTTCAGGATGACAGGCTCCTTCCATGGAAGACTGTTTACGAAAACGTGATGTTTGCGGTAAAGGCTACGGGGCTTGAAGTGAATACTCAAGCGGTGAGAGAGATAATAGACCTCGTCGGTCTTTCAGGATTTGAGGACTACTATCCAAAACAGCTCAGTGGGGGAATGAGGCAGAGGGTTGGAATTGCAAGGGCACTGGCAGTTCAGCCGGATTTATTGCTAATGGATGAGCCCTTCGCCAGCCTTGATGCGAGGACGAGAGAAAGAATGCAAGAGGAACTTTTGAGGATTGTTGGGGGAAAAACTGTTGTTTTTGTCACTCACAGCATAGATGAAGCTCTGTTTCTTGCGGACAGGATTGTGATATTTTCGCCACGCCCGGCCAGAGTTGTCAGAACTGTTGAAGTTGGCTTACCAAAGCCGAGGGATAGGGCTTCGCAGGAATTTGCCGAACTCAGGGGAGAGCTGTACAGGAGCTTTGATCTATACGGCAGAAAGTAGATGTTTAACATTCATCTGACTTTATTTCATTTGACAAAAAGCTTAACTTATCTTCAGTAAATTCGAGAATCATGCGAAGTAACTGGTTTGCATTGATCCCAGTCGGTCTCGGTCTGTTCATGGTTCTTCTCGATGTAAGCGTTCTAAACGTTGCATTGCCGAGAATTGCGGAGGATTTCAATGCAAAAGCGTCAGATGTGCAGTGGATACTCAATGCTTACACAATCACGATGGTTGTTTTGCTTGTTCTTGCAGGTAAGCTCGGCGACATGGTGAGGAGAGATTATTATTACATGGCCGGAATGATTTTGTTTGGTATAAGCAGTTACCTCTGCGCAGAATCGTGGGATGTTGGATCTCTCATCGCTTTTAGAGTTTTACAGGCTTTTGGAGGGGCTATGCTCAGCGGTAATATTCTTGCAATTATGGTGGAGCTGTTTCCACCGGGTAAAAGAGGGGCTGCAATGGGTCTGAATGCAATTTTAACTGCATCTGCATTCTCACTCGGTCCGATAATTGGTGGTTGGTTGACAACAAATTTAAGCTGGCACTGGGTTTTTTACATCAACGTTCCCGTCAGTATGGCTGCTGTGGCGATGGCGTGGATTTTCCTGCCTCCAATGCCGGCAAGAACCAAAGAACCAATTGATTTTGCTGGACTGATTTTGCTGTCTGTCGGTCTTGGTGCATTAACGCTGGGTATAATCAAAGGACAGGACTGGGGGTGGTGGAATCAGAAAACGCTCGCATGCTTTATCGTCGCCTTCCCATATCTGCTGGCATTCGTAGTCAGGGAAATCACATGTCCATATCCGTTACTCGATGTGAGCTTGTTTAAAGTAAGGAATTTCACTGTAGGGATAACGGCCTTATCTATCCTCTTCCTTGGTCTTTCAGCCAGTCTTTTCATCTTGCCCTTCTTTCTTCAGGGTATTAAGGGGTTGACAGCAGAGGATGCTGGTTACTGGCTCGTCGCCATACCTCTGACAAATGCCGTAGTAGCACCAGTTGCCGGAAGACTCAGTGACAGGATGAATCCGAAATACATGATGACCGTAGGCCCAATCTTTTTCTTCATTGGCCTGTATTTCCTATCAACGATTGAGTATGATACTGATTACTGGGAACTTTTTCCGAAACTGACGACACTCGGAATTGGAATCGGTCTTTTGATGCCTCCAGCCTTTAACGTCATCATGGCATCAGTGCCACCCCAAAAGGCAGGAATGGCTAATGGCGCGGTGAGGACAATAAACACTCTTGCTCAAGCTCTTGGAGTTGCGATTGGAGGAGTGCTGTTTACGGAGAAAATGAAAGATCTCATTCCGGGTTACGGTAATCAGCTCCCTGATCCGGGGACGATGGGGATGTTGAAGTTTTATGCTTTAATGGGCAATCCTGCCCCACTCGTATTGATGTCGGACTCCTTCATCGAGAGCCTTCATTACGTGTTCCAATCGGTTCTGTGGATTCCAATTGTCAGTCTCATCGTTATTGTGCTGTTTCTCAGTGGTGAGGAGCATCTGAGAAGAGTAAGTGGTTCGAATACAAAATTAGAAAGCATGTAGTATATAGCAATCTCCCGAGAGTCAGGGAAAAGAAAGCTTTACAGAGGTTGGCAGACTACAAGAGTGTCGAGCAGAAATTCGGGGTTTATGTTGGTTCCAACCAAAACATTCTACAAACCCGGCAATAGCCCTTTTGATCAGACCGGATCCATAGATGCATCTACAAAGTAAATTGTGAAGGAAGATGTTAAGGCTTTCAAGTAACTTTTTTAATCTACGAGGAGTTGTGGTTTCATGCTTCCCGCTAAATACTCACCTAAGAATGTGGAATCCGAGATTTTCAGGTTCTGGAAAGATAATGACGTTTACAGAAAGGTAAAGGAAAAAGGGGGTAGAAAATTCTACTTTGTTGACGGCCCCCCTTACACAACAGGCAGAATACACCTCGGAACAGCGTGGAACAAGGTAATTAAAGATACAATTTTGAGATACAAGAGGATGATGGGTTATACCCCGACAGATACACCCGGCTGGGACATGCATGGACTGCCAATCGAGGTCAAGGTGGAACAGGAGCTTGGATTCAGGACGAAGAGGGATATAGAGAGCTTTGGAATTGACAAGTTCATTGAGAAGTGCATGAATTACGCTTTAGCCAATAAGGATGCGATGACCGAGCAGTTCAAGATGCTGGGTGTATGGATGGACTGGGAGAGGCCGTACATGACGATAAAGGCTGAATACATGAATGCAGCGTGGTTTGCGATAAAGAGAGCTTACGAAAGAGGGCTGCTTGAGAGGAAGAAGAGGGTTGTTAACTGGTGCTACCGCTGTGAGACAGCGTTGGCAGATGCAGAGGTTGAGTACTGGGATGAAGAAGACCCGTCCATTTACGTCAAGTTTCCCGTAAAGGGGGAAAACAACACCTACATCGTCATCTGGACAACCACACCCTGGACTCTTCCTGCCAACATGGCCGTTGCCATCCATCCCTCACTTGAGTATGCAAAGATCAGAGCGGTGAAAAATGGGGAGGTAGAATATCTAATTCTTGCAAAAGAACTTGCCGACTCTGTTCTCGGCAAGGGAGATTACGATACTTGGGAAGTTGTTGAAACTTACCTTGGAGAGGATCTGGAAGGGCTGGAATACGAGCATCCTTTGGCAGATGAGGTGCCCATCCAGAAAAAATGGAGGCATCAGGTTTTCTTCGCTGATTTTGTCACAGCAGAGAACACCGGCTGTGTTCACATAGCTCCAGGCCACGGTGTTGAGGACTACGAACTCGGAGCGGAGAAGGGGCTTGAAGTGTTCAATCCGGTTGATGACAGAGGGATTTACACAGAGGAAGCGGGGAAGTATGCTGGAAAGCACGTGAAGGAGGCAAATGATGAGATAATTGACGACCTGTACCGCAAGGATTTGCTGCTTGTTGAGGGGAGGGTCGTTCACAGATATGGACACTGCTGGCGCTGTAAGACTCCTATAATCTACAGAGCCACCGAGCAGTGGTTCATAAAGATAACCGAACTGAAGGATGAGATGATCAGAGAGATAGACATGGTTCAGTGGATTCCGGAGTGGGCGGGAAGTGCGAGGTTCAAGGAATGGGTGAGCAACGCCAAGGACTGGTGCATAAGCAGACAGCGTTACTGGGGCATTCCATTGCCGATATGGATTTGCGAGGAGTGTGGCAAAATCAGAGTTGTTGGCAGCATAGAAGAAGTTCCTTGGGAGAGTGACCTCGACCTTCACAGACCGAAGATTGACGCCGTCATATTCGACTGCGAGTGTGGAGGGAAGATGAAAAGGGTTCCAGATGTTTTTGATGTATGGTTCGACAGCGGAGTTGCGAGCTGGGGCAGTATAGCCTACCCACTCAGGAAGGAGAAGTTCGAGGAGCTCTGGCCAGCAGACTTCATCACAGAGGGACATGACCAGACAAGGGGCTGGTTCTACTCCCAGCTCGGCACTTCGGTGATTTGCTTTGATAAAGCCCCCTACAAAGCCGTTCTGATGCATGGCTTCACCCTCGACGAGCAGGGAAGGAAAATGAGCAAGAGCCTCGGTAACGTTGTCGAACCCGAAGAAGTTGTTGGTCAGATTGGTGCTGACGGCTTCAGACTTTATGTGCTCTATTCAGCCCCCTGGGAAGATTTGCGATTTAGCTGGGAGGAGGCAAGGAACGTAAACAGGATGCTCAACATCGTCTGGAATGCCGTAAGGTTTGCCTACACATACATGAATCTCGACAACTACAGGTTTGACGGTGAGATGGGAGAGCTGAAGATAGAGGACAGATGGATTCTATCGAGGCTTGAAAGCTTCTGTAAGGAAGCAAATGACGCAATGGAGGGCTACCAGATACACAGAGTTGTGAGAGCATTCTTCGAATTCTTTGTGGAGGACTTTAGCAGATGGTATATCCAGCTCATAAGGCCAAGAGTGTGGGAGGAGAGAGATTCTCCGTCTAAGATCGCCGCATATTACACGATGTTTAGGGTTATTGACAGGACAATGAGGATAATCGCCCCCTTTGCACCCTTCATCTCTGAATGGTTCTACCAGCATGTCATTAAGAGATTTAGGGATGGTAAGGAGTCCATATTCTTAGAGAGCTATCCTGAACCTGAGATTGAGCTCATTAACTCGGAGCTTGAGGAGGCAATGAAGGTTGCAAAGGATGTTGTTGAGGCAGCAAGCAATGCGAGAAACAAGGCGAAAAGGAAGCTAAGGTGGCCTCTGAGAGAGCTTGTTGTTGAGAGCGAGAATGAAAAGGTAAGGAAGGCGGTAGAGTTGCTTGAGGAGATAATAAGGTATCAGTGTAATGTTAAGAATGTTAGAGTTGTAACCTCTTTTGAGAAGGAAGTTGTAATCAAGCCCAACTATAAGGTTATCGGGCCGTTGCTCAAGGACAAAGCTGGAAAATTTGCTGATTACGTCTCAAATCTGAAGGAGATTCCAGAAAAGATTGAATTTGAGGGAGAGGAGATTGATAGCAGAGAGGCATTGGTTGTGGATTATAAGCTTCCTGAAGGATATGAGTACGCAGACTTTCCCGGAGGTTTTGTTTACATCTACAAGGAACTCGACGATGAGCTGATAAGAGAGGCGTATGCGAGGGAGCTGATCAGGAGAATTCAGGAGATGAGGAAGGAGCTTGATCTGGATGTTGAGGAGTTCATTGGAACGACAGTGGAGATGGATCCAGAGCTCGTTGAAGGATGGGAGGATTACATAAAGAGTGAAACGAGGTCAGAGAAGCTGATTTTCGGTAAAGCTGAAGGATATGTAAAGGTGTGGGATATTGAAGGGAAGAAGGTGAAGATCGGGATAAAAAGGATGTCCTGACTTTTTAAATTTCTTCTCTACTCAAAATTTTATTTCAAGGCACATCTCCATAACGGTTAAGCAGCGTTTGACAATAAATTGTTGGCGAAAAATCAGTAAACTACATTATTATATGTTTAGCTATATGCTTTAGAAGTTATGAAGTATCTGAATAGGGGTTAAACACTTGATAGAACACCCATAAAAATTTTATTTGTTAATGACAAAAATGAGCTTATGAATTACACTGAGCTATTTAGGGCTCATGCATTATACGAAAGCAATTATGGAAACAAATTCTACAGATTGTCTATCGAATCATGCCAGAGGGGTGGTATAGAGGAAAAAACAGTCTCTATTGTGGCGTTTCTCTTGTATTTCAACAAAGTTTGGTATACAAACTCTGAAGAAGGTAAAAAAGCATTTAATGACCTTGAAAGGCACGTATCGAGCATTTATGAGTTGATAAACTCTACTAAATCCATTCTTGAGGAATTAGAGAACTACTCACTAACAAAAGTGGATTTAGACGACATATTCATTAATAGCTCCATAAAAACACTCTACAGGAGATTTTCCGAGACTTTTGGGGCTACTGGAGCATCTAAAGCACTTCACTTGCTATTACCAAAGTTAATCGTAATGTGGGATGACACTATCAGAAGAAATTATGGAATTACTAGGGCAGATGATGAAAACTATTTGATTTTTTTGAAGAAAGTAAGAGAAGAGATTTTGGATTTTGTAAGGGAGTATGCAAATGAGAACAGTTTAGATATGGATGAAGCTGAGAAAGCAATAATAGAAAAAGCCAGTGTGTACTTAACCAAACTTATTGATGAACTCAACTATCTTAGATATACACGGAAGGAACTCTATTCAGATGCGTCAGATGTTGAAAGACTAACAAAAGATGACAGAATTGAGAGAATAGTGAAAATAGTAGATGAGATCGTTCAAGGAGCTTATGAAGCATCCAAAATTGATTGGGTTGTCAAAGGAAAAATACTCCGGCATGGTCACAGCATCAGCAAATAAGCTCAAGAGGATTGTGGAAGGATATGCGAAAAAGGGAGACATTGAAGGGATTCTCAACTATTTGTTGAATGTTCAGAGGGATGATACTGGAATTAAAGTAAGTAAGATTCTGAAAGCTTGTAATAAGAAGACAGTTGAAGATGTTTATGATGAAATCGTTAGAATTGCGAGGAGCTAAAAAGAGGGAAAAATAGCGCTAAGTAAAAGGGAGAAGCTTGTTAAGATGCTTAATGCAGGAAAGTTGAATTGGAAGTTCTAAGGTTTGAAACTTAAGCTTAGGTGTTGAAGGCTCTGAATTTCTAAATTCCTTTTAAATTGTTTCAAAAATTATTTCGCTTTGTAATTCTAAAGCAAATAGGATATCTTAGGCACACATGAAAAATAACGACTCAATAAAGAAAACTGCCTATCAACCATCATCGGTAGGACCATCAGAAGCTATCGTTATTCTCCAGCTCTTGCGGACAAAATCACTGATTGGTTTAATATCGAGCGGGTTCTTTACAGCATTCTCAACTGCTTTTTCCTGATTTTCCTCAGCTTCAAGCTTCGCCAAACCGTAACCTGGACTTACGAACTCGGCTGTGTCGGGAAACTCAACGCCAATCCATCTGTCACCAAAAACTATTTCTGTTTTCATCACTTATTTAACAATTTTAAATTATAAAATCCTTTTCCAAATAATGTAATTCTCCTAAATAAATCGAGTAGACCAAAAACTTATTATTCCCCCAAAAAGAGAGTAGGACATGTCACTTAGAGAGAAGGTTGAAGAGGTTATTGAAAAAGATATAAGACCCGCTTTGATGAGGGATGGGGGTAATATAGCGGTAGTTGACGTTGATGAGGGTTCTGGAACTGTTAAGGTTCAGCTTCTCGGTGCATGCGGTGGATGCCCGATGTCAATGATTACCCTCACATCCTTCGTGGAAAGATATCTGCGATCTAAGGTTCCTGAAGTGAAGAAAATAGTTCCAGTGTAATATGATCAGGCTTGTAGAGCCTTTAAAAAAGGTTATTTTAGAAGACACTGTTTATTCCGGTGAAGAGGTTGAAGATGAGTTCTTTGGTGGGTTCTGCAGTTGTGGAGGATTAATGATTCAAAAGCTATGGATTGAAAGCGATAACAAAAAAATTCTTGTTTGTGAATGTGAAAAATGCTGGAAGAACGAAGCTATAATTTTCAATTCCTATAACTTTGAAACGAGACAGGATGTTGAGGTTCTTGGACGATACGAGTTCATGAATTACCTCAAACAAATTTTGACAGGTTCGGAATTTGAAGCCCTTTTGAATAAGGCGCAAAACAAAGAATTTAAGCCTATAGCGTATTCAAACGCTAAAAAGAAGCTATCCAAGATGAACTTCGAAATTGAGGAAATTCTCGATATACTGCGATGAGAGACAGAATAAAGAAGTTCAAAGACGATTTGGAGCTCTATAGTAGAATGACAGATATAACCTCAATTTCTCGAAGGTATTTTGTTATAGGCTTCTTTGATGGAGTTCTAACAATTCTTGGCATGATCATAGGAGCACACATGGCTGGTGAGGCGAGTTCAAGGTTGATTCTCTCAGCAGGTGTTGCAACCGCCTTAGCTCTTGGGATTTCAAGTTCATGGGGTGCTTTTGAGGCTGAAAGGATAGAGCAAAAAATAATGAAAGATAGAAAGGAAAGGGCTCTGCTAATAAACTCCAAAGAGTGCTCTATTGACAGAGCACATCAATTTGCGACTTACGTTTCTTCAATAATTCATGGAATATCCCCAATTATAGCCGCATTCATACCCCTTCTTCCCTACGTTTTTCTTCCCATAGAAGAGGCATTTACTGTAGCTGTATCCCTTGGTTTTGCAAGTCTTTTCGTTGTTGGGTCGATAATGGGACGGCTTGCAAAATTTAATATTGTATTGAGCGGATTTAGAATGCTGCTGGCAGGCATCCTGACAGCTTTACTCGTAACTATCCTTAGCCCGAGTCACTTCATCTGAAAACTTTTTTAATTATTCCCCAACTTAGCACATGGGAAGAGCGTGGAAGTTTGGAGATGACATTGACACGGACGTTATAATTCAGGGGAAGTACTTGGTCATCAACGATGCTGGGGAGCTTGCCAAGCATGTTTTTGAGAATTTGAGGCCCGAATTTGTTAAAGGGGTAAAAAAAGGCGATTTTGTTGTTGCTGGCGAAAATTTCGGGTGTGGGAGCAGCAGAGAGCACGCGCCACTTGCTTTAAAGGCTACAGGTATTGAGGCAGTCATAGCCAAGTCATTCGCCAGAATATTCTTCAGAAACGCGATAAACATCGGTCTGAAGGTCGTTGAGTGCAAAGATGCTGATAGAATTGATGATAGAGATGAGCTTGAAGTGGATTACGGGAAGGGTGTGATTTGCAACAAAACGAAAGGGGAGGAGTACAGAATCAGCCCAATACCGGAATTTCTGAGAGAAATCCTGGACAAGGGAGGACTAGTAAATTACGCAAGAGAGCTGAGGGAGAGGGCATGAAGAGGATTGCAGTAATTCCGGGCGATGGTATAGGAAAAGAGGTCATGGACGCGACGATGCACGTGCTGGAAAAACTGAACTTACCCTTCTCATACAGCTTTTACGAAGCCGGTGATGCTGCTCAGGAAAAGTACGGCAAAGCATTGCCGGATGAGACACTTGAAGCATGCAAAAAGAGTGATGCTGTGCTCTTTGGTGCTGCCGGAGAAACTGCAGCGGATGTTATAGTAAGACTGAGACAGGAGCTGAACACTTTTGCCAACATAAGACCCGCAAAGGCTTTAAGAGGGATAAAGTGCCTTTATCCCGGCCTCAATATTGTGGTTGTAAGGGAGAATACGGAATGCCTGTATAGAGGCTTTGAGTTTGAATTTGATGGTGTGAGTGAGGCGGTTAGAATAATAACGAGGCAGGCATCAGAGAGAATAGCAAGATACGCCTTTGAGCTTGCAAGAAGGGAAGGAAGGAAAAAGGTAACAGCGCTGCATAAGGCGAATGTGATGAAGAAGACATGTGGGCTGTTCAGGGACGTTTGCAGGGAAATTGCTGTAGAATATTCTGATATTGAGTTCAACGACTACTACATTGATGCGGCGTGTATGTACCTCGTTATGGATCCTTTTAGGTTTGATGTCATAGTTACCACGAACATGTTCGGGGACATTGTTTCAGATTTAGCGGCAGGACTTGTAGGTGGGCTTGGTTTGGCACCCTCCGCCAATGTTGGGGAGAAGCACGCAATTTTTGAACCTGTTCATGGAGCAGCATTTGACATAGCTGGCAAAGGAATTGCCAACCCTACAGCAATGATCCTAACCGCATGCATGATGCTCCGTCATTTTGGATACTTGGATGAAGCGAAAAAGGTCGAAGAGGCTGTTGAAAGGACTCTTGAAAGTGGTAAGGTAACCCCAGATTTGGGAGGAAATCTTACAACAATGGAGTTTGCTAACGAAGTTGCATCCCTTCTGGATTAGATTTAAATAGTAAAACCTGACTAATTTTTTTCATGAGCTACGAAACTTTGATGATGAGATTGGGATTTCCGGACTCGGAACGGCTGAGGAAAATTCTGGAATACCTGATGAATGAGGAGGAGGCGAAAGTTGCTGCAGCGCTGCCGGGATCTCCTGAGGAGGTTGCTGAGAAACTGGGAATGGATGTTGATAGGGTGAAAAACATCCTCGAAGACCTCTTCTTCAAGGGTGTAGTCTTTCCCAAGGACTTCCAGAACAGGAACTACTACAGGTTTGCGAAAGATTTGGTTCAGCTTCACGATGCAACTCTCGCATCTGTTCACATGAAAGATCCCGAATACGCAAAGATGTGGAAAGAGTTTGGCGAGAAGGAAGCTCATGCGAAAATGGGACAGCTTTTATCATTGGCTGACTTCAAAGTGTGGAGAGTTGTTCCTGCTTACGGTGCGATAAAGGACTTGCCAGATGTGCTGCCACAGGAGAATATAGTGGAGATGATTAAGGCTCAGGAGAAGATTGCAGTCGTTCCTTGCTCGTGCAGAAACGTCACTTACCTTGTCGGGCAGGGCTGCAATTACACCGATGAGATGGCTTTGTGGCACTGTATCCAGTTTGGCAGAGGTGCTGAATACGTTATAACGAGGGGTTCTGGAAAGGAGATATCGGTTGATGAGGCATTGGAGATAATAATGAAGGCAGAAGAGGACGGTTTAGTTCATACATGGCCAAATACCGGGAAAATAGTGGATAGAAGAGTTACTGTTAACTGCAACTGCTGTGAAGACTGCTGTGAGTTTTTCCTTTCTTCAAAATACGGAAATGTGCCAATGGAAACGATGCTGGAAAAAAGCAGGTATGTTGCCTATGTTGATGAGGACTCCTGTATAGCATGTGGGGATTGTGAGGATCGCTGCCAGTTTAATGCCATTGAGTTGGATGACGTGGCGAGAGTTGATGAGGAGAAATGCTTTGGATGCGGTGTTTGCGTTGTCGGCTGTGAGCAGGAAGCGATAAAGATGAAAGTTGTAAGACCTCCCGAGCACATCCCACCCTAATTTTATTTTATTTCATTTAACGTCCAACATTTGATTCTCTCAGATTCAAGATGTCTTTTCAGCGCCTTTGAAGGGTTTCCGTGGTAGAAGATTACCGTCTCTGGATTGCAGTGGTGTATCATTTCCAGCAACCCCTTGTAGTCAAGATGGTCACTGAGTGTAATTTTTGGCCATCTGTAAAATTTCTGGGCGGTCAGGATGTATCCCCCACCGTAACTGGCGAGGTTTCTTG
>JAPDIX010000038.1 GCA_029259345.1 Archaeoglobi archaeon | reverse complement strand
TCACATGAGTCTCAATTTAGATGAGCTGGAGACTCCCTGTCAGGCTTTTCTGAGAAAGCTCCCACCTGAAAGAGTTTTGGGTTACTGCTGGAGGTGGTTCGATGGCGGGAAATAATTTTAGGAAACTGCAGACAGATATTGGAGAGAAAACAAGTCTCAGGTATGCTGTCCAACTTCTTGCCCCAGCCTTTGAGTTCGCCAGAATGAGGAACTCAGGAAAGGTGGAGGTTGAAGACGTGGATAGAGCAGCGAGCATTTTCGCAGACGTTAGCCAGAGCTCAGCGTATCTCAAGAAATGGGAAGAGAAAATGCTTGGGATGTGACTTTTAAATTTATATTTCTTGAACTCAAATAAGTACTGGTGAAATGTGCCGAATGCAAGGGAAATTTGCTCTGCGGGAGGAGCAAGTGTCCGCTTGTTGAGAAATACAAGTTTCTCAGGAGCATAAAGATAGATAACAAAATTGTTGATCCCTCTCCTCCCTCCATATTTGTTGGCAGAATTGGGTATCCGAAGGTTTATGTTGGCCCACTTGTAGCCTTGAACACCGACCCTGTCTACGCCGACTCTCCTTGGTTGTGGAAGAGCATCGAAGAAGTCATCGAGCTTAGAACCTCAATGCTAAGAACCTCGACAAGAATGAGAGTTGAAGATGTCAGAGAGGAAAACAGGCGGATCGTGGAGCTTCAGGAACTCACGGCTTCGGTAAAACCCGTTGACATAGAGGCAGAGATACGGAAAATCGTAAAAAGGGCAGAGTTTGATGATGTTGTGCAGCCAATGGGATACTCGGCAATTGTTGATAAACTGACAATTGCAGGAAACCCGAAGCTTCCAGAAAAGGTTGAGAAGGTTTACTATGACAATCTGAAATCTCATGAGGCGTTGAAGCTCCTCCACAATCACGGCTTCTCGACCTACTACCTTCAGAAAATTTTCTCGGCTGGAATGCTTGGAGAGAGGCAGAGTAGAAAGCTCGTTCCCACCAGATGGAGTATTACAGCTGTACACAGCATTCTTGGTGAGGAAATCAAGAGGGAAATAGCGGATTTTGAAGTAATTGACAGCACAATGGTTTTCAGCTTTGAACACTTCGGAAACCACTTCGAAATAATCCTATCACCTGAAAGATACTTTTTCCAGCTAATCGAAATCTGGCAGCGCAAATCTTTCTGGAGTCCAAAAGAGGACTGGATTGGCGCTGACTGTGAAGATATAAGACCCAAGAATACGTATTCGAATCTTAGCGGAGGATATTACGCCGCCCGCCTGCCGGTATTAGAGCATCTAAGGAGGATAAAAAGGCAGGCTTCAATACTCGTTCTTAGAGAAATAAAGCCCACCTACTATGCCCCTCTGGGAGTTTGGGTGGTTGAGGAGGGTGTAAGGAGAGCGTTGAACACCAAACCCGAAATTTTCAACTCATTCAATGAAGCGTTTGAGAGAGCTGCTTCAAGAATAGAGACCGATAGGCGGAGATGGCAGCATTATGTTTTCAGGCAGACAACTCTTGAATCTTTCTTTTAATTTGACACCATAAATTGGATAGTGAATAAACCTCAGGCTAAAATCGCTTCGAGGAGCGGTTTTCTTTCAACTTTGTTGCCCACAACTGTCTCCAAAATCAGTGTGGTATTTTCTGGAACTCTTTTCGAAGCCATTGCAATAAACTTCTCGACGTCTATACATGCTTCTGGGGGCAGAACACCGACAGCATCAACCTCACTCCTTGCAATCATCATAGCCCCTACAGCCGCGGGCATGCCCGTAGCTGGACCCATATGCCCGTGCAGGTGGGCTATGTATCTAATTTTCTCTCCTCCCTCCATGCATAAAAACTCAATTCTCATAGCAGTCCTCGTCCCCTCCCTGACCTCTTTCTGGGTTGAAACTCTGGATAGAATCGGAACGAAGATTTTTCTTGGCGAGATACCAAAAATACTCCTTGTGCTGAATAGCCCCATTTTTGACATCAGCATAAATATTCTAAAATCTCTCTCCGGAAGAAATCCTCCTTTGTTTATCACCGTTTTGACCTTTATATAATTTGGAAGTGTTACAGGTTCAGGATGTCCAAAGTAAGCAACTTTTGCAGCACCACTCAGGAATTCCACTGTTTCAACACCACTCCCAGCTTCAACGTTAACGAGTTTACCGTCTATATACTGGGGAACTTTTCCGCTCAGCCCATGGGCTGCGTGGAACATCACTCCAACACCTTCTGGGTCGGTACTGCTATCCACAACCCAGTACTGCCTTATCTCATCAAGTTCATCGCATCTGTCAGCAATTGCTTTTGATAGTATGTTTGTTATTCCCGGACTTGCTCCAAGCCCTACGACTGCAGCAATCCCTTTTTTCTCTGCTTCCTCGTTAAAAGATAGCATCTTTATGGTTGCATCAGCATCATCACAAATATCAACATAATCCCTGCCCGCCTCTATTGCGGCCTTCAAGACAGTCTCCCCAAACATGTAGAAAGGGCCCACGCAATTAACCACAACATCACTTTTCCTAATTAACTCCACAAGCTCATCTTTGTTTCTGACATCAACTTTCCTCGCCTCAACCCCGTATTCTGATAACTTTGATGCAAGTTCTCTTGCCTTTCGAATGTTGTAGTCTCCTATAACCACTTCTGAAAACTCTTCTGAAGTTGCAAGCTCCTTAGTTGCAAAACTTCCCTGCGCACCACAACCTCCCAAAACCAAGACTCTCATGTTAATTCCTAATTGTAATTGTTTAAAGTTATTTTTGCTACATTAGAAGAAAGAATTAGAAATTTAGATTGCCAACTCCTTGATCTCAAACTCCAACCCCTCCTCGATCAGACTCCTTAAAAGGTCGTTAACTCTTCCTTCAGTACAGGCAACGATTACTCCACTACCATGGTGTGCAGCCTCTATACAAACCTCCTTTGCTCCGAAAAAGATTGGCTCAACCCTTATTTTTCTACAGGAAACAAGCGCCTCAATACCGATGGCAACAACGATACTCGTCGGGCGGGATTTTACAAGTTCTCTGAATGCGTCAAGGTCAACTCTCCTGCTCCCACCCTCTGTCACATCCGGAATCTTCACCACAATAACCTCTCCCTTCTCCGGAGGCTCAAAACTGCCTGTTGGTTTTATCAGCACATCCTCTCCGTCCTCAGCAGATGTTAGAGATGTGCCATTCCCTTTAGAACTCCGCTCGGCGAATATGAATCCATCTCCGAACCAGTATCTGACCATGTCCCCTTCCTTTATCCTGCCTCTCGCTATGGCAACAACAGTTTTTGAATAAATCTTTTTAAGTAGCTCCTCGCTGAAGAGGTGGAGGTCTATTAGGTTTCTCGACATCCATTCTTCTCCCTTCCTCGTAACCTCATAATATCCCTTGTGAACAACGTTGATCAACCCCTCGTTTACCATCTCCTTGAAATGTTCAGAAATTGCTTGAGGTGTGAGGCTTAACTTCCTTGCAATATCACGCTGATTGCATTCTGGATTTACCATCAACTCTGAGAGAATCAGGAAGCGAATGGTATCCTTTCTGCTAAGCAAGACATTCATAACTTCTGTTTGTTTCCAATATTTTAATGTTGTTGGAAAACTAATAAATCTTGCAATCTAAAAACACCATTGGTGGATAGAATGAACCAGTCGTGTGAACCGCATCTCAAATGTGTATTGAAGTGTGCTCTTGACATTTCATGCCTCGACATGGATATTTATCTACTTTTGCTTAAAAATCCCGGAAGCGACGTTGAATTTGTTGCAGAAGCACTCAAAAAAGATGAAAGCACAGTTTACAAGTCGCTTCGAAATTTAATGGACAAAGGACTTGTTAAGAGAGAATACAGAATTCTGAAGAGTGGGGGATACAAATATCTATACTACTCAGTTGACTTTGAAGAGTTCAAGAGGATTGCCAGAAAATCCCTTGATGAGTGGCTCAAAAACTTCGAATCCATGCTAAAGTCGTTTGAAGAGCTTGAAAAGGATGGACTAATAAACGTTGCTGCCATGCAGTGATCCGTTTCGAAATCCACACATGGATTTTTGCAAGGGAACGGTGAGGGAGTAGGAGAACTGAGAAGCTAAGAACTGCAACATTATTACCTCCCATCTTTCAGCATAACCCTTACAGGGGGAACTTAGAAAAAAATTTAAAATCTGATTCTGAAAAAGGGCATGCTCGATTTGCTTTTCAAAACGATCTGGCTCCTCCTTCCAGCCTACACACCGAACAATTTTGCAGTTGTTACTGGGGGAGGGATGCCTATTGATTTCGGCAAAAAATTTATTGACGGTAAAAGAATTTTCGGTGATGGAAAGACGTGGAGGGGATTTGCTGGTGGCGTTACAGGAGGGATACTAACAGCAAATATCCAGTATGGGATTGAAAAGCTCATAAATGTTGAACTGTTCTCTTCTCTGCCATATTTTGAATTCTTCACCCTCACATTCCTTCTATCCTTCGGAGCAATGTTTGGAGACTGTGTTGGTAGCTTTATAAAGAGGAGGGCGGGATATGAGAGGGGAGCGAAGTTTCTTGTAGTTGATCAGCTAACTTTCCTCCTCGTCGCCTTAGCAATTGCGAGCTTTTACAACCCATTCTGGGAGCTCTTCTCAGCAGAAATAATTTTTATTGCAGTCATTATCACTCCGATTTTGCATCTTGGGATAAATTATATTGCATACAGGCTGAGATTCAAAGAGGTTCCGTGGTGATAGCATGAAGGAGAGGCTTGTGGAGAGGATGATAGAGGTTGGAGCCCTGAAGTTTGGAGATTTCATCCTTTCGTCAGGAAAGAGAAGCAATGTTTACGTTGACGTAAAGCTCGCCTCAACGTATCCCGACATCCTCGAAATGATCGCATCTCAAATTGCAGAGACTGTTAGAGGGATGGATTTTGACAGAATTGCTTGCGTCGAGCTTGGTGGTGTGCCGGTTGCGGTTGCAGCATCACTGAAGCTTGGAAAACCCCTTATTATCTTCAGAAAAGAGAGGAAGGATTACGGACTCGGTGGGGACAGAATAGGTGACTTGAAGGAGGGGGAAAGGGTTTTGATTATTGAGGATGTCGTCACCACAGGTAAATCTGCTCTGTCTGTTGCAAGAAGGGTTGAGGAGAGTGGGGGTGTTGTTAAAGCGATAGTGACAGTCGTTGACAGAGAGGAATCAGATGTTGAGGTTCTCAGCATTCTGAAGCTGAGTGATCTTACTCAAAATTTATGATGGTTTCCACACCTCCTAATCTTAGGTCTTCAAAATCTTTTTCTGTGAAAACCTGTTCAAGATCGAATATATAGTTTTCAAAGGACTTTTCGACAATTTCAGCTGGAAAACCGATCAGTTTAGAGAGTTTAGCAGCTTCCTTCCTACCGGCCTTTGCCCTGTCAAACTCGGTGAGAAATCTATCCACAATGTCAGGGTTGAGTTCAGCAAAGGTGTTGTTTAATGCGAGAGAACAGCAAACAAAATCACCAATAGCCTCGCTGAAAGGCTCTTTCTTGCCTTCCAACATTGTAAAATAAGGCTCCCAGATGGCGATTGCTTTAACCTCACGCAGCGAGTTTATCATGCTCTCTGGAGACCTGAAGTATCTTATTTTTCCCTCAAAACTCTTCAGTTCAAGATATTTCCTGAGATTTCTCTCCATCGTCGAGAATTCAGAACAGCCCCACCACTCTGAGTCAATATTCGAAAAAACAAGTCCACTGCCATTCATCGCAACCTTCCTTACTATTTTAATACTCTTCATCAAAACTCCGAAGATTGCCTGAGTGATGAGTGGGGAGGCGGCAATATCAACATGGCCGTGGACGAGGTCTTTAGTAAGTTCAATACCGCTCTCATATACCCGAATGATGGCATTAACCTTACCAGCTGCTTGAACAACTTTTGGATATTCGCTCGCCTTAAGTATCCCGACTCTCACGACACCCTTTAATGGTTGTGGAGAGTATTTTGACAACCACACTCTGTAAGATTTTCCAGAAATTCTCTTCCTGAATACCTCTTTACTTTCTTCGAGATACGAAAGGATTTCAGATACTGTTGATTTTGATAGTCCAAGCTTTTCATGAATTTCGCTCTGCAAAATCCCTTCATCACGAGCCGATTCCAGTAGAGCTTTTATTTTCTGCTCAGCGTCCACTTCTTTTTCTTATTATCTCCCAGTATATAAAGATTCGATTGAAGTTAATCTAAATACCTTACCCCCGTCAACTCCTCCGAAACCTCCCAGAGTCTCTTTGCCAGCTTTTCATCCTTCGAAAGTCTGCTGGAGTCAACCCTGACAGGCCATCCTCTCTGTTCCATAAATCCCCCCGGTCCGAAGTATTCTCCGCCCTTAACATTCGGATCAGTTGCTGCCCTTATCAACGGTAAAGCGCCCATTTCAGGGCTTTGAATGAATACGAACCTTGCGAATGGTCTGACGAGCTTGTACCACAATCTCCCACGGAGATACCTGTCAAGATTCGTTCTTGACCCTCCCGGATGTGCTGCGAGAGATTTACTGTCCGCTCCAATCCTCTCAAATCTTCTCTGAAGCTCATAGGCAAAGAGTAGGTTTGCAAGTTTCGATCTCGCGTAGGCTCTGAAGGAGCCATAACCACCCCTCTCGTACATCAAATTGTCGAAGTCAATTTTCCCGCGTCTGTGACCAAGGCTGGAAACCGTAACAACTCTCGATTGATGGGTTGACAGAATTAGGTCAATCAGAAGGCCAGTGAGGGCAAAATGGCCGAGATGGTTTATGCCAAACTGAAGCTCGAAGCCATCCTCAGTTTTCCCGTAGGGAACCATCATAATCCCGGCGTTGTTGAGAAGGATGTCCAAACTGTCGTATCTGTCCTTAAACTCTTCTGAAAACCTTCTAACAGATTTCAGACTTGCAAGATCAAGCTGCATCGGCTCAACATCAGCATTTGGGTTCTCAGCCTTTATTTTCTTAGTGGCCTCTTCCATTCTTTCCATACTTCTCGATGCCATGACGACACGTGCATTCTTGGAGGCAAAAAACCTGACACACTCAAAACCGATACCGCTGTTACCCCCTATAACCACCACAACCTTACCGCTCATATCTGGCACATTTTCAGGATTCCAATCGTGATTCATAGTGAAAATTTTGGAGAAAAGCAATATATAAAAATTTCTGTATAGTTATGTTATTAATCTAATCCATTCCTTGTCGTTAGCCTGAATCCATTCCTTGTCGTTAGCCTGCTGTAGCATAAGTGGGGACTGTACGACAAAAAATAAATCTTAAGTTCTGCTCAGGTATCAATAAGCTTCCCTGCGAGGTAATCGTCGTATGCCTGAAGATCGAGCATTCCATGTCCGCTGAATCCGAGGACTATCACCCTCTCCTCGTTGTTCTCCCTTGCCTTTACAGCCTCATCTATAACCACTCTGATAGCATGGTTCGTTTCTGGAGCGGGGATTATACCCTCCGTTCTTGCAAAAAGCACACCAGCCTCGAAAGTTGGTAGCTGTTTGACCGCTCTTGCCTTGATTATACCATGCTTTACCAGCATGCATAACGTCGGAGCATCGCCGTGATACCTCAACCCACCAGCGTGGATTGGTGGCGGAATGAAATCGTGGCCGAGAGTATACATTTTAAGTAGAGGTGTCAAGCCAGCGACATCTCCGAAGTCGTATCTGTAATCACCATTTGTCAGTGTGGGACAGGCTGCAGGTTCGACTGCGATGATCTCAGGTTTTCCGTTCTTTGCGTCATTCACAAAAGGATAAGCGAGACCTGCAAAATTACTTCCTCCACCAACACAACCTATAATCACATCAGGAGTCTCGCCAACGGCTTCAAGCTGCTTTTTCGTCTCCAGTCCGATGGTGGTCTGATGGAGCAAAACATGGTTAAGAACACTTCCGAGACTGTATTTCGTATTTTCGTTCTTTGCAGCGTCCTCTATTGCTTCGCTGATTGCAATACCTAAGCTACCCGGTGTGTCTGGATCCTCTGCCAGAATCTTTTTCCCAACTTCTGTCCTGTTGCTCGGTGAGGGGTAAACCTCTCCACCCCATGTTTCCATCGTAACTCTCCTGTAGGGCTTCTGCATGTAGCTAACTTTAACCATGTATACTGTGCAGGCAATATCAAACAGCTTTGTTGCAAAGCAAAGCGCAGAACCCCACTGCCCTGCACCTGTTTCAGTGGTCAATCTTTCAACCCCCTCCTTTGCGTTGTAGTAAGCCTGAGCTACCGCTGTGTTCGGCTTGTGACTTCCCGGTGGGCTGCCACCCTCATATTTAAAGTAGATTCTTGCAGGAGTCTTTAACGCCTTTTCCAGCCTTTCAGCCCTCACGAGCGGTGTAGGTCTCCAGATTTTGTAAATCTCCCTTACCTCCTCAGGAATCTTTATCCACCTTTCTCCACTCATCTCCTGCTTGATCAAGCCCATCGGAAAAATTGGCTCCAAGTCCTCTGGCTTAACGGGCTCCTTAGTGACTGGATGCAATGGTGGAGGCAAAGGCTCGGGAAGGTCGGGTAGAATGTTGTACCATTCTTTTGGAATCTCATTCTCATCGAGCAATACTTTCTTCATACCTATTAAGTCTGTTCGCGTTATATAAGTTTTTTCCTTTATTTTGGGTTTATGCTTTTTAAATGCGAATGTAAAAATGTCAGGGCACGAAAATAGATTTAAGGCGATATGCGAATACACCCCTATGGAACTCAAAAATTCAAAGAGGCTTTACGAAGAGGCTGTAAAGCTCTTTCCTGGCGGTGTTAGCAGTCCGGTGAGAGCCTTCGAGCCACATCCTTTTTACACAGTGAAGGCCGAGGGGTCAAAAATTTACGATACTGACGGTAATGTTTACGTAGATTACTGCATGGCCTACGGGCCTTTAATTCTTGGTCACACTAATGAGGCTGTAAAGAGAGAGATAAAGGAGCAGCTTGAGAGGGGTTGGATTTACGGCACCCCAATTGAGCTGGAAATAAAGTATGCCAAGCTGATAAGAAGGCATTTTCCGTCAATGGAGATGTTGAGGTTTGTGAATACAGGAAGTGAAGCAACAATGGCATCTCTTAGAGTTGCAAGAGGCTTTACAGGAAAGAACAAAATTGTAAAGGTCGAGGGTAGCTTTCATGGGGCGCACGAGGCTGTGCTTGTCAAGGCGGGAAGCGGGGCTACAACCCACGGAATCCCGAATTCAGCAGGAGTACCTCAGGAATTTGTTAAGAACACGCTGCAAGTTCCATTTAATGACACTGAATCTCTTGTCGAGGTTCTTGAGAAGAACAAAGATGTTGCTGCCTTCATCCTTGAGCCTGTTATGGGCAACTCCGCACTGATACTTCCGGAAAGAGACTACCTGAAAGAAGTAAGGAAGATTACAGCAGAAAACGATGTGCTCCTAATTTTCGACGAGGTTATTACGGGATTCAGAGTCTCCTTGGGTGGGGCACAGGGTTACTACGGTGTGAAGCCTGATTTAACAACACTTGGTAAAATCGCAGGTGGAGGTTTACCGATCGGAATTTTTGGTGGTAAAAAAGAGATAATGGAGATGGTTGCCCCATCGGGAGGTGTTTATCAAGCTGGAACCTTCAGCGGCAATCCGCTGTCTCTGACAGCCGGTTATACTACTGTTAGGCTTATTGAAGAAGAAAAGGTTCTTGAAAGGGTAAATGAACTTACCGAATCTCTTGTTGCAGGAGTCAGGGATATTATCGAGGACAAGAATGCTGATTGCGACGTGGGGAGTATGGCTTCGATGTTCTGCATATACTTTGGAAGAAAGCCGTCAAACTATGCTGAGGCTTTGCAGCTAAACAAAGAGGAATACATGAACTTCTTCTGGAATATGCTGGAAAATGGTATTTTCCTACCCCCATCCCAGTACGAAACCTGTTTTATGAGCTACGCACACAGCGAGGAGGATATTGAAAAAACCCTAGAGGCGGTGAGTAATTCGGTATGAAACTCGTTGTGGGAACGAGAGGTAGTAAGCTGGCGTTGGCTCAAACTCGAAAAGCTGTTGAAGGGTTGAAAGATCGCTATGAGGTTGAGGTAAAGATCATAAAAACCACAGGCGATGTGATGAAGGATAAACCGCTCTACGAATTCAAAGGAATGGGGGCCTTTGTGAGAACCTTGGATACCAAGCTTGCTGAGGGGGAGATTGATGTTGCTGTTCACAGTTACAAGGATGTTCCGAGCCAGAGGGTGGAAGGGACGGTTATAGCTGCTGTTCTTGAGAGAGATAGCCCTTGTGATGCCCTTATCTCAAAAAAAGGAGAAAGTATAGATGAACTCCCAAAAGGGGCTGTGATTGGAACTTCCAGTCTAAGAAGGAGGACACAGCTCAAAAGGTTGCGTGGGGATTTGGAATTTGAAAATCTAAGGGGAAATCTGGACACAAGGTTGAGAAAGCTTAATGAGGGGAATTACGATGCGATTGTGGTTGCTGAGGCCGGCTTGCAGAGGTTAGGTTTGGATAGAGAAGTTAATTATCAGAGATTTGACCCATACACAGTAGTTCCACCCGCAAATCAGGGAATTATAGCTGTAGCAACCCGGAAAGGTGAAGAATACCTTGTTTCGTTTCTGAATGATGGAAAGACTTGGCTTGAGGCGAGAGTTGAGAGAGCTGTGATAAGGGAGCTTGGCGTTGGATGCGCCGTTCCCGTCGGTGTTTACGCTGAAGCGGAAAGCAAGTTGAAGCTGATATGCGAAATTCTTGACGAGAAATACGTCAGGGTAGAGGAGGAGCTTTCGAAAAAAGGGGCGGTTGAAGAAGCTACGGAAATAGGAAGAATGTTGAGGAAAGAGATATATGGTAGGTAAAGTTTACATCGTCGGAGCGGGACCGGGGAAAAGGGATTTGCTCACTCTCAGAGCCTATGAGCTGATAAAAGAGGCGGATATAATCCTCCACGATGAACTCATTGGCGAGGTTGCAGATTTGCTGAAGGAGAGTAAGGCAGAGGTTATAAACGTCGGGAAAAGGAGTGGAAAGCACAGAAAGAGTCAGGAAGAGATAAACAAGATGCTTGTTGAATATGCGAGAAAAGGCAAGGTTGTTGTAAGACTTAAGGGTGGAGATCCATGCATTTTTGGTAGGGGTGGTGAGGAGGCGGAGTATCTTGCCAAACACAGAATTCCGTTTGAATTCGTTTCTGGTGTGACTTCCGCGATTTCTGTGCCTGCAAATGTTGGCATCCCACTCACTCATCGTCGCTACGATCCAGCCGTTGTTTTTATAACTGGTAGGGAGAGTAGAGAGAGGTTAAACTGGGAGGCTTTGGCCCAGCTCAACGCTACTATCGTGGTTTTAATGGGGGTTGGTAGGATTGAGGAGATATCAAGGCTACTTATCGAACACGGAAAGAGTCCCGAAACGCCAGTAGCGATGATTGAAAAAGGCTTCTCTGAGAGGCAAAAAGTCATAGTTGCAAAACTCGCTGAGATTTCCGAGAGGGTGAGAAAGGAGAAGATAGAGGCACCCGCTGTAATCGTTATAGGGAGAGTTGTGGAACTTTTCAATGTGCTGTCAGAAGTATTGGAGAAACAGAGAATTTAACTACACAAACCTTATGGTTTCAAGGTTCATTGGAGCCCTCGTTTCGATTCTGTAGGTCTTGTAAATGCTTGAAGCAAGGTCGATGCACTTCGACTCATCTCCATGCACGGTAACGACCTTCTCGGGTTTTGATTTGAGATATTTGATGTAATTCATCAGTTGCCTTCTGTCAGAGTGTCCAGAGAATCCGTCCACAGTCTCAACCTCCATTTTTACCTTGACGACCTCTCTCCTTCCGTTGACCGGGAACGGCACCTCTGTCCATCCTTTTTGGATCTTTCTACCCAGTGTTCCTTCAGCCTGATAACCGACAAAAACTATCGTATTTCTCTCATCCTCTGCTAAGTGCCTGAAGTACTCCATAACAGGCCCACCATTGAGCATACCGGATGTGGCGATGATGACGCAGGGCGATGGGTCGCTGATTACCTCTTCTCTCTTGGAGGGTGAGTCCACTCTGACGAAGTTCTCACTGATGAACGGATTAATCCCGTGGTAGAAAATCAGGTCTCTGAGATGGGAATTGAGATATTCTGGATACGCAGTGTGAATGGCTGTTGCTTCGTAGATCATTCCGTCAAGATATATGTGTGTCTCCCTGAGTCTTCCCTCTCTCATTGCCTCTTCAAGCACTATCATAACCTCCTGACTCCTTCCAACGGCGAATGTAGGAATTAGAACCTTTCCACCTCTGTCGAGTGTTCTGTTAATGATTTCAACCAGTTTTTCCTCTGCCTCCTTTCTTGAAGGTTGCAGGTCATTTGCTCCACCGTATGTCGCTTCCATTATTAATGCCTCAAGCCTTGGAAAGTTCGTTGCTGCCCTGTCGAAGATTCTTGTTTTCTCAAACTTGAAATCTCCAGTGAAGGCGACATTGTAATGTCCTTCTCCAATGTGGAAGTGTGCTATGGCTGAACCGAGGATATGTCCTGCGTTGTAAAAGGTAAGTCTGACGTCGGGGCTGATATCGGTCACGACACCATAGTCAAGAGTGATTGTATGTTTCAGAGTCTCTCTTATCAGGTTGGAATTGTATGGGACTGTACTTCCCTCTCTTCCCGCAACCTCCAGAAAGTCGAGCTGCAAAAGAACCATCAGATCTCTCGTGGGTGGAGTGAGATATATCGGGCCTCTATAACCGTATTTATAAAGTAGGGGCACGAGGCCGCAGTGATCTAAGTGGGCGTGGGTTATAACCACTGCATCAAGTGAATCGAGCGGCTGAACTTCAGGAACATAGAGGTAAGGGTTGCTGGATAAATTGCTGACGTTTACACCACAATCAATCAGAATCTTGCTTTCAGGTGTGTGAAGCAGGTAGCAACTCCTTCCAACCTCTCTGCTTCCGCCTAAGAATGTAACCCTGACCCATTTTTCCTCCATCAGAACTCCGCGATGAATCCTTTCTCCAATTCTCTTTAAAATCTCCGATCTCTCTTCTCTAACGTTCAGCAGATAGTTTCTGATGTTTTCTATTGTCTTAGACTTGATGGGTGGAGTCCTCACGACTCTCGGACTCCAGCCAACGGACTTCATTATCTCCCTGAATGTTGTTCCCTGCTTTCCTATTACAACACCCGGTTTTTCAGCCTCTATTATTACCTCTCCGTTCTCTTCATCAAAAAAGATGTTTGAGATTTTTGCATCTTCAGGCACAATCTGCTTTATTATCTCTCTCGCCTCTTCTGGCGGCTTAAGCGATTTCGGATCTGGTCGAATAATTATCCTCTTTCTCAGATCCTTCGCGAGCCTTTTCACGATGTCAATTTCAGCTAACTCTTGAGGGTTCTCAATATATATGACAAGCTGAGGCCCCTCAAATTCTATACTCTTGACCTTTACATTTTCCGGAATATATTCTTTGACCTTCTCGCGGATTTCGTCCAAATACTTCGTCATCTCACTTCCTAAACTTTGCCAGTATCTCCTCAACTTCTTCTGGTTTTAGCTGGTAATATTCCTCTTCTGTAATCTTCACAACATCAATCCCATCTCCCGAAGCTGAATCTCTCCTCATTGCCGAATATACTGCTCTCACAGCCAGCTCTAAAGCATCATCAACTGTTGTATCTGGAGTAAATCTATCTTCAAGCACTCCGTAAGCTGTGAAACTCCCACTTCCTGTAGCTACTACCTCCTTTTCCTTAATAGCCCCCCCTATAGGATCAATAGAGTATATGCTCGCCCCCTCGGAATCGAGACCGCCGATGAGAAGCTGAACGAGGTACGGGAAGTAGCGGTAAGAGTTAAGCAGATTTGATGTCAGGGTTGCAACAGCCCTTACGGTCGGTTTTCTCTCTCTTCTGATTTCGTACAGGTTAGCCTCAATCTTGATAATTCGAGCGAGAAACTGAGCATCTCCTACACTTCCTGCAGTAGTCATTGCCATCCTGTCGGCAATCTGATAGATTTTCTTGGCCTGTCTGCTGGCAATGAAGTTTCCCATGGTCGCCCTTTTCTCGGTAGCCATCACTACTCCGTCCTTACAAACGAGGCCTACGGTCGTGGTTCCTTTATATATTTTCTCTTCCATCATGTTCATCACTTCTTTTTTGAGTTTTTAAAATAGCCCTAAGGCAAGATATATTGGTAAAAAAGATTTTTAAATGTTTTGTTCTCTTGAATCTATGTTCGAAGAAGCGATAAAGGTGGGGAAGCTTCTTGCAGCAGCCAAGCTAATTGATGGGGCAAGTGGAAACATGAGTTTCAGAACTGGAGAGACCATTTACATCACGAAAACCGGTGTTAACCTCGATGAAATGTCAGAAAACTCTTTTGTAAAGTTGAAAGTTGGAGAGTTCACCAGAGAGGCTTCCGTTGATCAGATCATTCATCAGAAAATTTACGAGAAAACAGAATACTCTGCAGTTGTGCATTGCCATGGGGTATTCAACGTGGTTTTAGGATCAAGAATGGACAGTATAGAGCCAATGGATCTGGAAGGAAAGCTCTACTTTGGCGAAGTCAGAGTTATCGAGGGTCAATTTGGTTCCCCAGAACTTGCAGAGTTGATTTCAGATGTTGTAAAGGAAAAAGGCGTGGCTGTGGTCAGAAACCACGGAATGTATGCGGGAGGAAAGAACTTAAGGGATGCATACAACAAATTGAGCTATTTGGAGCACTCATGCGAAATAATATACAGATCAATCCTTTTGGACAAGCTTTAACATCGCGAAGGCTGGGAAAAGCTTTGAGTATTCACCATACAAACCGGAAAGGCTGATAAACTCTACACCAATCTCATTGCAAATCT
This sequence comes from Archaeoglobi archaeon, assembly GCA_029259345.1. Taxonomy (GTDB): domain Archaea; phylum Halobacteriota; class Archaeoglobi; order Archaeoglobales; family Archaeoglobaceae; genus Archaeoglobus. The sequence continues at coordinate 46,435 of JAPDIX010000038.1, read as the reverse complement.
CTTCAATCAAAAACTCTCCTATCCCACAGGTAAATACTCTCTCAATTCCGTAATCTTCTGTTTTTTTCCTCAGAGCATCTTTCAGCAAGTCTTTCATGGCTTTCTTAGCTTCAAGGGCAAGCTGCTTGGCTTTATTGATTCCGATCTCTTCGAGATCACAGCAGATTGTTCTTGCAAGCCTTTTCAGACAGGATATTTCATCTCTGCCTTTCCCGTCAGGAGTTTCGCATGTGTAGTCATCTTCAGTAATATCTCCCGTTGCGATAAACACGTCTGCAGTTATGGCGAAGAATTCAGGACAGAGTGGAGCAGAATCAAATTCTTTCAGTATATAAAAAACAGGAGTTCTGAGAATACCGACGTAAATCATTTCTCTTCTCTTCAACCTCTCAAAGTCAGTTTTGGTAGCCTCGATTCTGTCAGTGACTGGAATTATGTCTGTTGTTGTGGAGCCAATATCAACAAAAAGGAAGTTTCTATACCCCTCTCTGAGCAAAAATGTTGCTGAAGCGACCCAGTTGCTTGCAGCAAACTTCGCAGGCTCATCCAAGGTTCGGGAAAGCCTACCGCTGACATCAAGGAAAGAGACATCCTCAAAAACTCTCCTGCATATTTCTCCAATGAACCTCACGCCCTCTTCTTTGCTCCCGAAAACGTCTGAGAGTTCTGCCGTCATTACAACACCAGCTCTATTCGCTGAGTACTTCTCTGCAATATCTCTTAAGGTATCTTCCAACTCTTCAACCCTTTTCCACATTGGAAAGTAGATGATTTCCCATCCATCTTCTGAGGCAACCTTCAAATTTGCTCCTCCGATGTCAATCCCCAAAGAACTCATTCAACCTCCCCTCTCCAAAGGAGAAAGTCTGATAATCCTCACCAACTGGATAGTTTTTGATTGCAATGTGTGTGGCGGGTAGAAGTGGCCGAGATGGGTAAGCACAACCCTTCGCGCATTAAGTTTTTTTGCCAGGCTAAGTGCCTCCTTTGCGTTCATGTGCTTCCTGAATCTGCCTGTAGGAGCGAGAGCTTCAACAACAAATAGGTCGGGGTTCTGCATCTCTCTTATGCTTTCTTCGGGGATTCTTATGTTTGTATCCCCGCTTATGACTACTTTGTATCCCTTCCACTCCACTTTAACTCCCACAGACTCCACGCTGGGGTGATTGACTTTGAAAAGCGTAAAATCCATTCCCCCTATGCTGAAGGGGTTGTAAACCTCAACCTCGATTGCTTTATAGGAAAGAAACCTCATGAATCTGCCTATGTCCTCATGAATCCGTGGTGTTGTGTAAACCTTAACCTTGTTCTGAACTCTGTAGAACTCTCCAAACCCTCCAAAATGATCAAAATGGCAGTGGGTCCAGATGACGGCATCAACCTTCTCAACATTATTGTCAAGCAGCTGCCTCCTTAAATCTGGAGATGTGTCAATCAAGACAGTCTTCTCCCCATTCTGCACCATTACAGAAAAACGCTTTCTCTCCCAGCCTCTCCTTCTTGCATCCTCACAGGTTTTGCAGTGGCAGTTTATAATCGGCGTACCGGGAGAGTCTCCGGTTCCAAGAAGAGTTACTATCATATCAGTAGGATGTTTTGAGCTTAAGTCTCTCTCTTACATCCCTAATTGCCTCAACAAGGTCTGTCTGGGTTAATGCTCTCCTTCCCTCAAGCAGTGCCTTCAAGACGGCCTCCCTGACCACAAGCTTAATGTCTGCCCCCGTAAACCCATCGGTTCCCTTCACCAACTCGTCAATGTTAAACTCCCCATCAATTTTTGCCAGAAATATCTCGAATATTCTTCGCCTTATCACCTCTGCTGGTTCGGGAAATTCAATAACCTTGTCAAATCTTCTCCATACCGCAGGATCAAGAAGGCTCGGATGATTTGTTGCAGCAATAAGAAGGACGCCATCCTCAACAAGGTTAATCTCATCAATGGACTTCAACAAGGTGTTTACAGCCCTTTTTATTGCAGCATGTTCATCGCTCGTCCTCATCTTCGCGACGTAGTCAAACTCATCAATGAAGAGAATGCAGGGGTTCATTTTTCTTGCAATTTCAAAAACCTTCTCTATGTTCTTTGACGTTTCACCCAAATACTGGCTCGTAATCATTGACAGTTTGACTTCAAGAAGTGGGAGGTAGAGTTTTCTACTCAAAGCTCTTGCCGTCGTCGTTTTACCAGTTCCGGGAGGGCCTATGAAGAGGAGTTTGCCAATATCAGACAGTCCAATTTTCCTCAAAAACCTTCTTTCCTCGATTGCAACTTCGATCTTCCTGACTTCTTCAAGCTGCTCCTCGCTAAGTGCAACATCCTTGAAATCAATTGGTATTTCTTCTGGTGAGAGCACTCTTACAAGACTCAGCATCTCTTTTGTCTCTTCCGTCTTTTCAAGCTCCTCGATAACACTTTTTAGCCATTCTTTGTCCCCATGTTTTGGCAGATTTGCTTTCCTCGCTTCCTCATAAGAAACATCAAGAGAATCGTAGTTCTGGTAATAATAGGCGAGAGCTGGATTTCTCTTTATCAGCTCAATTCCCCTCGATGCAAGCCATTTAACAGCCAGATCGAAGGATGTCAGTATATACTGCTTTGAGAATGCATTTAAATCTACAAAAGGTGGCTTCTGATCAACTTCTCCTGCATATTTCGCGGCTGTGTCAGCCCTTATTACAAGGGGACGCTTTATACCTCCTTTACTGTAGAGGAGCTTCCTTATTTCCTTGGGTATATCGTCTTCAGTCAGCTCCTCATGTCTGTTGAATACTTCTGCTGTCAGCAGCAGTTCTACAAGTTTAGCAGCACCTGTTTGGGACACTTCCTATAAATCGCGTGAGAGGAATTTAAATTTTTTGGGAGAAGCCAAATATGTCAAGAGAAGTTCCATGCAACTTTAATTTAAGGCACCGAGAAGTTTAAATTATGGGTGAAGTCCTAAGCCTAAAGGAACCTCTGGGCGTATGAAAGTTAGAAAGGTGGCAAGTCATGAAGGCGATAATCATAATGGGCTCAAGATCTGATCTGGATTATTGCAGAAAAATAGCTGAAAATCTTTCTAAATTCGGGATTAGTAGCGTTTTAAGAGTTGCTTCGGCTCACAAAACTCCACAAAAGGTTCTTGAGATAATAAAAGAATATGAGATGGACGATGTGGTATTCGTTACAGTTGCGGGAAGAAGCAACGCGTTGAGTGGCTTTGTAGATGCAAATACAGTAAAACCTGTTATTGCTTCCCCCCCATACAGCGACAGATTTGCCGGTATGGACATTCTTTCAAGCATAAGGATGCCATCAGGTGTTGCTCCTCTTTTTGTGATGGAGGCTGAGAACGCTGCCTTGGCTGTTGCAAAAATCGTAGCATTAACGGATGAAAAGGTCAGGGAGAAAGTGAAGAACTATCAGGACAGGAAAAAAGAGGAGATTTATAAAGCCGATGATGAACTGAGGTGATTAGATGGGGAGCGTAAAGGATTTGGTTGTTATAAAAGAACCTGCGGATACTCCCGGAGTCGGAAGATTTCTCTTCTCCGACCGCTACTCTGTCTTCGATTACGGAGAGATGCCAGACAAGATAGATGATAAGGGAAAAGCCCTCTGCACAGTTTCAGCTTATTTCTTCGAAAGGCTGGATGAAGAAGGAATAAAGACCCATTATATTGGCCTTGTTGAAGATGGCGAGGTCAAGAATTTCGACGAGATAGAATCACCCGTAAATGTGATGGAAATAAAGCTTGTAAGGGTTGTTAAACCTGCAAACGGTGATTATTCTATCTTCAAAAGTCTCACCGGAAACTTCCTGATACCCCTTGAGATTATCTACAGGAACAGCATTCCAGAAGGCTCATCGCTGCTCAGAAGGATTGAGAGGGGAAAGGTTAAGCCCCAAGACTTCGGGCTTGACAGAGTAGAGCCGAACATGAAGCTCGAGAAACCGATTGTTGATTTCAGCACGAAGCTTGAAGATGTTGATCGCTATCTGAGCTACAATGAAGCTAAGGAAATGGCTGGGCTTGCAGATGAGGAGTTTGATAGGCTAAAGGAGCTTGTTATTGAGGTTGATGGACTTATAACAAAGGAAGTTGGCAAGGCAGGACTTGAAAACGAGGATGGAAAGATTGAGGTTGCCTTCGATGAGAGCAGGAATTTCATGGTCGTTGACGCTGTGGGCACTCCTGATGAGTGCAGGTTCAGCATGAACGGCTTTGAAGTTAGCAAGGAACTACTCAGAAAGTATTACAGAAAGACAGAATGGTATGAAAGGGTAAAGGCCTATAAGGGCAAGGAGGGGTGGAGGGAAGCTGTAGGAACTCCGCCGAAGCTTCCGGATGATGTCAGAGAGGGAGTTTCGAACCTTTACAGGGCATTCTGCAATGAGGTTACTGGAAAAAAGCTCTTCGATGCTCCTAAGCTTAAGGATGTGATTAGAGAGCTAAAAGAGGTGCTCGGATGAAAGCAGCCCTTGCCTTAGAAGATGGCACCTATGTAGAGGGTCGAGCTTTTGGGGCGGAGAAGGATGCACTGGGCGAAATAGTATTCTGCACGAGCATGACGGGCTACGTTGAGGCTTTGACAGACCCGAGCTACAAAGGACAGATTTTGATGATGACCTACCCCCTTATAGGAAACTACGGTGTTACGAGAGAGGATTTTGAGAGCGATGGGGTTAAAGTTGAGGGATTTGTTGTTAGGGAGTTATGCAAACATCCGAGCAACTGGAGAAGCGAGATAAGTGTTGACGAACTACTTAGAGAGTACAATGTTCCCGGGATTGAGGGTGTTGACACGAGAATGCTGACGAGGAAGATCAGGATTTACGGTTCCATGAAGGCTGCAATCGGAGTAGGAGACGTTGAGAAGGAAGATTTAGTAAAAAAGGCTGTTGAGCAACCCTCTATAAGCGACATAGACCTAGTTGACAAGGTGTGTGTTCGGGAAGCGAAGAGACTGGATGCTGGTGGAGACTTAGAGGTTGTGCTTGTTGATTGCGGTGTGAAGATGAGCATTGTAAGGCAGCTTATGAAGAGGGGGGTGAACATTACCCTCGTGCCCTACGACTATCCTGCTGATAAAATTATGGAAATGAACCCTGATGGAGTGTTCATATCAAACGGTCCGGGTGATCCTGTAAGAGTAAAACCAGCAATCGAAACGATAAAGAGACTCGTAGATAAGCTCCCTATGGCCGGGATATGTTTGGGTCATCAACTAACCGCTCTGGCTTTAGGTGCCAAGACATTCAAACTGAAGTTTGGACATCACGGCAGCAATCAACCCGTAAAGGACTTTGAAACGGGAAGAGTATTCATCTCAAGTCAGAATCACAACTTTGCAGTTGATGAAAAAACACTCCCCAAAAACATTGAGGTTACACAGATAAATCTTAACGATAACACTGTCGAAGGACTGGTTCATAAAGACATTCCCCTCATAACCGTCCAGTACCATCCTGAGGCTGGTCCAGGACCTCATGACACCTACTTTTTCTTTGACAGGTTTGTGGATATGGTGAAGGAGTACAGGTGATTGAATGCCGAAGAGGGAAGATCTGAAGAAGATTATGGTAATAGGCAGCGGGCCGATAGTCATAGGGCAGGCAGCGGAGTTCGATTATTCGGGCAGTCAGGCATGCAAGGCTTTGAGAGAAGAGGGTTACGAGGTTGTGCTGGTTAACTCCAATCCTGCGACGATAATGACAGACCCGGAGATGGCGGACAGTGTTTACATCGAACCCCTCGATGCAGAGATGGTCGCAAAGATAATTGAAAGGGAAACTCCTGACGCTCTTCTACCAACTCTTGGAGGTCAGACGGCGTTAAATCTCGCTGTTCGGCTCACTGAGATGGGGGTGCTTGAGAAATACGGCGTTGAGCTTATCGGTGCGAAGTTTGAGGCAATCAAAAAGGCAGAGGACAGAGACCTTTTCAAGGAATCAATGAGGAGAATCGGCCTTGAGGTACCAAAGAGTGATGTTGCCAGTGATATCAGTGAGGCCTTTGCCATAGCAGATGAGATTGGCTACCCTGTGGTTGTAAGACCCGCTTTCACTCTCGGCGGAACAGGTGGTGGGATTGCCTACAACAGGGAGGAGTTAAGGGAGGTTGCAAAGAAGGGTCTAAAGCTCTCCATGATAAACCAGGTTCTGATTGAAGAGGGGGTTCTTGGCTGGAAGGAATTTGAGCTCGAAGTGATGAGGGATCTAGCAGATAACGTTGTGATCATCTGTTCAATCGAGAATTTCGACCCTATGGGGGTGCATACTGGAGATAGCATAACCGTTGCTCCAGCTCAGACTCTGACTGATGATGAATATCAGTATCTCAGGGATGCGGCGATAAAGATCATAAGGGAGATTGGAGTTGAGACCGGTGGAAGCAATATTCAGTTCGCCGTGCATCCTGAGAATGGCAGGGTTGTGGCTATAGAGATGAACCCGCGTGTAAGCAGATCGTCTGCATTGGCTTCCAAAGCTACTGGATTTCCAATTGCCAAAATCGCAGCAAAGCTTGCCGTTGGCTATACTCTCGATGAGATACCCAATGATATAACCAAAGAAACACCGGCAAGCTTCGAACCTACAATTGACTATGTAGTTGTAAAAATACCCAGATTTGCCTTTGACAAGTTCCCCACTGCGGATTGGGTTCTTGGGAGCCAAATGAAGAGTGTCGGAGAGGTTATGGCTATCGGAAGAACTTTTGAAGAAGCCCTCCAGAAAGCTTTGAGGAGCTTGGAAATCGGAAGATACGGACTCGGATGTGATGGCAAGGACAAGGAATTGACGATGGAAGAAATAAAAGAAAAGCTCAGATTTCCCAACGCGAGCAGAGTTTACTACATTCGCTACGCCTTGCAGAACGGGATGAGCATTGAGGAGATTTACGACCTGACAAAAATTGATCCTTGGTTCATAGAGAAGATAAAGAACTTGGTTGAGTTTGAAGAAGAACTGAAGGCATGGGCAAGATGCAGCATTGAGGAAGTGCCCAAAGAGGTAATCAGAGAGGCAAAAAGGCTCGGATATTCTGACAGACAGCTTGCCCACATTTTCAACACGACAGAGAGGGAAGTGAGGATGGTGAGAAAGGGCAAAGGGGTTGGTGCAGTCTACAAGATAGTTGACACCTGCGCTGCAGAATTTGAGGCAAAAACACCCTACTACTACTCCACATACGAGGACGAGAACGAGGCCCTGAGGACTGAGAGGAGGAAGGTTATGATTCTTGGCGCGGGACCCAACAGAATAGGGCAGGGAATCGAATTTGACTACTGCTGCGTTCATGCTGTTTTCAGCCTCAAGGAGGATGATTACGAGACGATAATGGTCAACTGCAATCCTGAAACTGTGTCGACAGACTACGACACGTCTGATAGGCTATACTTCGAACCGATAACACACGAAGATGTTATGAATATCTACGAGAATGAGCAGCCTGAGGGTGTGATAGTTCAGTTTGGCGGGCAAACACCTCTGAATATTGCGAAGGATCTTGAGATGAGTGGGGCAAGAATACTCGGCACTTCAGTTGACTCAATAGATATGGCAGAGGACAGGGAGAGATTCTCGGAAATGCTGAACAAGCTTGGAATTCCGCAGCCTGAGAATGGTATAGCCTACAGCCTTGAAGAGGCTAAGGAAATTGCCAGAAAAATAGGCTATCCGGTTCTTGTAAGGCCGAGCTACGTGCTTGGCGGAAGGGCGATGGAGATAGTCTATGATGAAGATACCTTGGAGAGATACATTAACGAGGCGCTTGAAGTCAGTCCGGATAAACCAATACTTATTGACAAGTTTCTGGAAGATGCCATCGAGGTTGAGGTTGATGCGCTGTGTGATGGAGAAGAGGTCATCATAGGAGGGATAATGGAGCATATTGAGGAGGCTGGAGTTCACAGCGGCGATTCTGCCTGCGTTTTACCTCCCGTGTCTCTCGATGATGATACAATTCAGACCATTGTAGAGTATACAAGAAAGATGGCTCTGAGCCTTAACGTGGTGGGACTAATTAACATTCAGTATGCGGTGAAGGATGATGTTGTTTACGTTCTTGAAGCGAATCCAAGAGCCAGCAGAACAGTTCCGTTTGTGAGCAAGGCAACAGGCATTCCGCTGGCGAAGATAGCGGCAAAGCTCATGACGGGGAGGAAGCTGAGAGACCTTGGGATTAAAGAGAGGCTTAAGCTCAGGCATGTAGCGGTGAAGGAGGCGGTTTTTCCATTCATCAAGCTTTCCGGAGTTGACCCTGTTTTGGGTCCTGAGATGAAGTCAACAGGAGAAGTTATGGGCTTGGATTACGATTTTGGTCTTGCCTACTATAAGGCAGAACTTGCAGCTGGCATGAAGCTACCTACTGAAGGAACAGTTTTCATCAGTGTCAGAGAAAGAGACAAGAACGAGAAGACTGTGAAGCTCGCAAAGAAGTTCATTGAACTTGGATTCAAGATAATCGCCACTGAAGGAACAAGGAATTTCCTGAGAAAGCACGGGGTGGAAGCTGATCTTGTTCTAAAAGTGAGTCAGGGGAGACCGAACATCCTTGATGCTATTGTCAACAGGCAGGTTGATCTGATAATCAACACCCCCAGTGGAAAGAGGGGCAGGACTGAGGGATATATGATAAGGAGAGCGGCAGTGGATTACGGTGTTGCCCACATCACAACGCTTGCAGGTGCTTATGCTGCCGTAAAGGCTATAGAGGCAATAAAAAATAAAAGCATGACTGTAAAATCAATTCAGGAGTACCATGAAGAGAATAGATGAAATAGCCAATCTCGACCTTGAGAGGTATGAGAGGGCAGGTAAGCCTGAGGCGATTTTTGCAGAAGGGAAGAGTGTAGACGATCTTATCGCAATCATAAAGGAAATTCAGAGAGAAGGAAAGTCAACACTCGTGACGAGGTTGAATGATGAACAGATTGAGACTCTCAAAGGTATTGAGGAGGTTGAGATAAACGAGCGTGGCAGAATTGCTGTTGTTGGGGAGAAAAGGTCAGAAGTCATTGGTAAGGTGGCAGTGCTGACTGCCGGAACGTCTGATATCCCGGTTGCTGAAGAGGCTGCGGTTACAGCAGAATACCTTGGTCTTGACGTTCTAAGATTCTATGACGTTGGCGTTGCGGGGTTGCACAGAATTGTTGAACCGGTTAAAAGGATAAGGGACGAGAAAGTTGATAGCGTGATAGTCGTGGCAGGAATGGAAGGCGCTCTGCCCTCAGTGATTGCCGGACTTGTTGATGTTCCTGTGATTGCCGTTCCAACATCTGTGGGGTACGGTGTTAACCTTGGAGGAATCTCAACCCTTTTCGCCATGCTTCAGAGCTGCTCATCTGGCGTAGCGGTTGTGAACATAGATAACGGATTTGGAGCAGCGGTATTTGCATCCTTAGTATCACGTGTTAAGTGGAAAAGTTCCGGAAAAGATTGACTGGTTTTTAGGTATTTGATGTTTATATCCACAACACTCCCCGTAAAGTTCTCACTATGTCCGCAACCTTCGATGCGGACATTTTGGTATTTTGGCTGTGTCTGGGATGTTGCCAGCTGATATGCTGCTTATCAAAACTCTTGATAGGGGGAGGTAAGACCGTCTTTTCCTAAGAAAAACATCAACGATGAGAGAATTAGAGTGAAGAATAGTAGTCGCATCTGGGCCCGGCTTCGGAGACTCTAAAAACTCCTCAGGTTTCCCTTCAGAGTTTTCCAACGGATTTACACCAAGGACATGAGGTTTTACCCTCGAAATCCCAAGTTCAACCCATCAGCATCTCCTCAGACCGGTTTACCCTGCGACTATAATTGTTGGAGCGAAAGCATATAAAGTTTTCTATTATCTACTATGACAAATTCATCATTGCCTTTCCGAGAGAACTCTTGCAATCGTTATCAGAACCGAAAAAAGAGCGGAAAGCAGTATAGAAAGGGTTAGATCAACCTTGGAGTAGTGCAGAACCACCATTGCAATCAGAAAACTCATGACGAATGTGCCCGTAAAGGCCATCATCTTCAGATTCCTGAACATGCCTTCACGCAACTTTTCATCCATGACCCTCTTCGTGGGTTGAAACTAAAAAACTTTTATGAGTGGGTATTTTGGGAGTTTGAACGGGATTGGAGGAAATTGAACGATGAGTGAGTTGAATGTGAGAGAGTTTAATAAGGATCCCAATCTTTCACCTCCTTGTATTCTGGAAATTTTCCGTATTCGTATTTCTCAAATAACTTCCCCCAGTCGGTTCTCATAAACTCCTCTATCTTCTTTTTCCCAACTAAAGGATACCAAAATCGGTCATGGTAAAATTCTGAAGCGAAAATGAATATTTTAAATATGGGTGAAGTAAACAGTAGCTTGTGTAGCCATTTGATGTTTGCAGTCTTCTTCCTCAAAATCTGATCCCATTTGATTACTGGGCTTTTTTTCACCTTGAATTTAAAGTTCAGTTTCTCAAATTCTTTTTTACTCATACCAATTATCTCTATTTGATCAATATCCCCAACCCCTAGGCCTTTATCATGAGCCATTTTGATGTAATCTATTTCCAGAGGTTCAAATCCCATGATTTTTGCAGCAACAGCATCTATCGCAACCTGGTCTTCACTTGCCAGAATTATGTTTCCGATAAAGGGCTCCATTGTTCTTGGTCCAGCACCATTACCGCAAACACATCCGTCCATTACTGCAAAAATACCCTTGTGAATTTCCTTCTGGATTGCTAGTAAATCAACAAGAATCTCATGGATTTTCTTGTGGGCATGATGCCTGTATTTTGGAATTAAACCTCCAAAGGCATTTTTAAGAGCACCTGTTGTGGTCGTATGTCCATGTGTTTTGACAGTTGGTAAATGAACCATATTGCTTCCAACAAAGATTTTCGGAATCAGGATTTCGTTAAAGATTTCATGTATTGCAAGCATTTCTGTTTTAGGCTCATAGCTTATCCATTCCACATCTGTCAGTGGTTGAAATTCAACCCCATATTTCTCTAGAATGGGGAGCCATTTATTGTAGTAAGCACCTTTCCAAGGGTGTGTTACCACGGTTTGGTTCTCAACAGCTAATATATCGTCATATCCATCCTCTCTCAGAGTTTTTAGAGTCCCCTCAAGTTGCCAAGGGGGAGTAGAGCATGCTGGATAGAAAAGAGTCCAAGAGAGGTTGAGTTTGAGTATCGTTTTATTTTTTTTTGGTAAAGAGTTCTCATAATCAACCATTCGCATCAATTTTGAATAATCTTCCAGAACTTTCTCTGAAGAGGTTTTCAATATTGCTACTCTCGCCATTTTTCCACCTCACTTTTGTTGATTTTAAACCCATACATGGATAATGTTATTATTCCTACTAGGACTCCAAACCAGAGGGTGCAAAATCGTATTATAAATGTTGATGCTACAGCAATTGCTTTTGGTATACCAGTCAAAATCAAAATTCCTGTCATGCTACCCTCTGCAACACCCAAACCTCCAGGAATCATGCTCACAGCTCCAGCCACTGTAGAGAAGCTAAAGGTAAATACTGACAGAAGTATGGGTAAATCAAGTCCAAATCCTTTAAGGACAAAATGCAAAGCAAGACATTCAAAAAACCATGAAAAAGTGCTTATTGCTATTGCCATAACCAGAGGTTTTAATTTTAAGAGCGTATAAGTGCTCTCGTATAGGTTGTTTAAGGTTCCAGCGAATTTTGCTATTGGAGAGAAGTTTAGGTTTATCAGCTTTAGCCATAATTCTTTGGACTGAATGACTAATATGATGACTGAGATAACAAATATCGTAACAAACAACACTTCCTTACCATATCTAAATGCAGAATAACTTACAGAAGCTAATATTATCAAGCCAATCAAGTCAGTAATACGTTCTGCAAACACAATAGGGACGGTTTTGCTAATCTCAACACCACTTATTTCTTTCAGGAGATATGACTTAAATGCCTCTCCTAGCTTTGCAGGAGTTACTGACATTGACAATCCGCTTAAAAATACTCCTGCACTAACTTTTTTGCTTATGTTTATTCCTAAAAACCTCAAGTAATAATCCCATTTAAGAAATCTGAATACATAATTTAGAAAGGTTAACACTAGTATCAGAGGCAGATACATCCAGTTGAAATTACCAAGAGCAACAATCACTTTACTTAAATCTGCATAGATCGAGAGCGCTACATATACTACAACGCCAGCGATTACGGAAATTATAATTTTCTTCCTTGAAGACATTCTACCCCCTTCCCACTTATCTTCTGCTTTCTTAACATATAAATTGTAAGAACCAAGAAGAACAAATAGGCATAAGTTGTCGGACTTGCTATATACACTGCTGACTTCACTGCTCCCCCAATTAGATTACTTTAGTGTGATCACATACTGCTGAATCGAGAAAAACGTTATGGAAAGCACCAACAAACTCCTTTCAATCATGTTTAACTTGTAACGGAACATTAGCAGCACAATAGGGAGTACTAAGAAAGAGCCATAATATATCCAAGTAATGTTTGAAATCATTAAAATGAGAATTATAAGAGACGTAAATCCACATATCTCCTTAATTTCATCCGTTTTTGAAAAATAGAGATGATATAAATAATTCAACATAATAAAGATAAGAATAATTTTCAATCCGTAAAGAATTAAAATTGCATATAGGTCGTTTACTCCGAAAAGAGATAGCAATTTAAAAAGCATATTGGAAAGACTTGCATTTGTGTCTAAAGCGTCTGACGGATGCAAAACTTCCTCAGGCATTTGCAGGGGAATATTCTGAAATGCAAAAAGAGTATCTAAGAACTCAACATGTAAAGGAAAGCCAAAGATTGCCAAGAAGACAAATGTTAGCATTCCAAGCGATGCACAGCTCTTTACGAGAACTCCTTTTGCTTTTGGCGAGATAAAATCCAGAAATACCAAGACGAGGGGCCACACTTTAATCATTGTAGCAATGCTTAAAATAACACTTGCAACTTTTTTTTCTTTCTTTATAAATATATAATAGTAAAATAGCGTGATCAGAAATATAATCAGAATGTTTATCTGACCAGCGGTAAATGACGTGCTCACTGGATAAAAAAGAAATATTGCAACAAACACGAACAATAATTCTGTTTTAGACAAGAGAATGTTGTAGTATTGCAGTATTTTTGACATTAAAAGTGTCGTTAGAATCAGCAGAAATATATTAGAGATAGCTATTATGAAGCATGCTTGCTCAAAGGAGAGATAGGCAAGTGGTAAGAACAATAGTAGAGATAAAGGAGGGTAGTAAAATCCTGTGTTCCCATATATCTTCACCACCAATATACAATTTTGCCGCATTATAATAAGCTTTAAAACCGCCAAACCATATATTTGGACTATGTGGATTCATAAACAATCCAAAAAGCATTAAAATTCTGAAATACCACAAAATAAACCCAGTAAATAGAATAATGGCAAAAATGGTTAATTTATATCTGCTATCATCCTCTATCAATGAAATTACTTTACCCATTTTCTCCACCATTTTATGGCCTTGGTCATTGCATGGTTTATTAACGATGACCTTTTACCAAATATCTTAATTTTCCCACTTAATATTGCTTTTCTAATGTCTTCCTCATTCGTCTCAATCCCAGCGTTTCCTATTTCATTTCTGAAGTGGGCATCACTTCCCGCTACTATTTTCAAACCTTGCTTCATAGCAAAATTAATAGCTTCTTTGTTATACTTCTGAAAAACACATCTTGAGTTAAAGCCCTCAATACAATCTATAAACTTAACATCATCTTTTGTTGGGGTAAATGTGGATTTTCTTAACTTGTCAAATGGATGTGGGACAACAACAACCCCATTCTGTTCTTTAATTTTATCTATAACCTCACAGAAATCTCTTGAATTTATTTCCTCTTCAAGGAAAAGACCGATTATTTCTCCTCTTTCTGTCTTTATTTCCGAGCCTACTATTACTTTTAAATCATCTGTTTCGTATTTCTTCACCTCTAATGCCCCTTTTACAGTATTATGATCTGTTATTGCTAGTCCATCCAAACCTCTTTTTATTGCGATTTTTATAATATCCTTTGGCTCAAGAATTCCATCGTATGAGTATTTTGAGTGGATGTGTAGGTCGTATTTCATTTTTATCCTACTCCCCTGGATAGGTTTTGAGGTTTAACCGCACGATACTGAAGGCTTTATTGAGATCATTTATCCATACAGGCTGCATTTCAACTGGCAGCATCTTTGCGAGCCGATTGTATGATATATACGAGGAATATATTTTCTTGTTATAAAAAATTTCTGCCTCTATAGGCTCTTCAAGAAATATCACATTCTCTCCACATTTGTATTTGATGTAAAGTCCTAGTTCGGATGTTGATCTTATCGTTTCTAACACGATTGAATCTTCATCTAGCATGTCAGACAACCTATCTGAATATACGTATACTGGATTTGCATGAAAACCGCTCATTCTATCGAAACTTACGAATGTAAATGTCACAGAAATTAAGACTATTACAAGCATCAATTTATAGAGGCGTTCTCTTCTTTTTGAATTTGAATAAGCAACAGTAACAAAAAGTATGAAAAAGAATGGTAAGAAGTCCCACCGTTCTATGTTCCAAGATTCGTAGAACAGTGAATGGGCACACATTATAACAAGAGTAGGGAGTGTGCAAAGCACTTTTGAATTCAGCTGAAATCCCTTTGCTGCAATGTAAACAGTGTAAACGAGAAGAATAAAGAAGAAGGCTCCTAGGTACGTGGCTTCGGGCATTATTTGTGGAAATTCTGGGTAGCGGCAGACGAAAACAGAAACTAAACCTGCATATGCAAGTTGTAATTGCTCCCAGATATTTCTGTCGGAAGCGAAATACCACCATTCTGGATTCTTGTGGTATGTTGAGAGTGTGAGAGTGCTAATGAGTGTCTGAAAAGCTATGTCATTCGCGAGAGCATATAGGAAAAATATAAAAAATGGGATAAGAAGAATAAAAGCGGTGGATATAATAGATTTTTGGTTCTTCTTTGCTAGACTTATTAAGCTACTTACATCTCTTGGATTTTTAAAAATGTGGAATAATTTAGCTTTAAGAAACACATAACTGACGAACATTAGTACAAAAATTTCAGCTTGAATATGTACAAGAATGGCAAGTCCAAGGAAGAACGCAGAAAGATTCCATTTCTCTTTAAAAAGAAATATCGTAAATGGCATAAGAAAGGCATACATCCATATATTATCTTCTAAAGATGTCAAAAGAAACGTGAAGCCGAAGTTGAAGAGGATGAACAACGCTATTAGTAGTGCGAGTTTAGTATCTTCTGTCTCATTGTACGCAAATTTAAACGTTGAGACGACAAAAACCAGCATTAGAATAGCTGTGAGTATTTTGAATGCGGAGAGAGGATCGAAAACCGGAACGAGCGAACCTGAAAGAATTGGAACGAGAAAGTGTATAGTGCCTACCTCGGCCATGTCAACACCGTCTTTAAGTTTTATTGCGAGGTTTACTGTATCCCAATCGTAAAAGAAGTGAAGATTTGCGAAAAACCCAATATAAACAGCAGAAATTATAAATACGATTGCCTCAATTTGTTTTTTTGTATTATTATTTTTATTTTTTCTTATTTTTCTCTTTTTCGCTTTTCGTTTTACATTATCTTTTTCTTTTGACACATCTATATTAACTCTCATTTTTTTCATTTTCCCAACCATTCTTTCAGCCCCCTCCCACAAACCTAATCCAATCACCCTCCCACAAACCTAATCCAATCAGGAACTCCATAAAGAATCGAAACTACCAAAACAGCCCATAAAATCATGCTGAGCACCATACCCTTATCCTTAAAAATCACTTCCGTCTCACCACTGAAGTTGTTTGCATGAACCAGAAATAGATATCTGAAAAGGCTGTAAATCACGAGAGGAATCGTGAGCATCATATACATGTTATCCGCAAGAAAGGTATAAAGAGAATACGATATTATTAGTGCCCCTGTAGCTATG
The DNA here is from genome assembly GCA_029259345.1 of Archaeoglobi archaeon. Taxonomy (GTDB): domain Archaea; phylum Halobacteriota; class Archaeoglobi; order Archaeoglobales; family Archaeoglobaceae; genus Archaeoglobus. The sequence goes on along the minus strand of JAPDIX010000038.1, from coordinate 30,455 downwards.
CTTATCAATTGATCAAGCATTTCTATTGAATACTCTTCAAGAATTCTGCGATGCTCTTTTGCATTCTCACCCAACAAAACCAACTCATGTCTTCTCTTTCCAAGTGCCAAAAACAAAGCAAGCAAAAAAGCACACAGAATTAGCCATGGAGAGATTAGAACTTCAATTGCTAGACATCCTGCAATTGCTCTTATGACAAAACCAATCGAAATTACCAATAGATCCACAATAATAATATGCTTAAGAAATAGGGAATAAGATAGAGTTAAAAGAAAATACGTAGCTGAGACGGCAAAAAACTGGAGATTTATTAAGTATGCGCCCACTCCTGCAACGAGAATCAGTATTACTGCGAATAACAAAGCATGAGAGGTCTTCAATCTTCCAGAAGCGATAGGCCTATTAGACTTTTTAGGGTGTTTTCTATCCTCTTCTGCGTCTACGATATCATTAATGATATATATACTCCCGGAAAGCATGCAGAATATAAAGAACGCTGAAATTACAACTGGCCACATCTGAAAGTTTAGAAGATTGGATGAAAAGACCATACCAGCAAATATGATTAAGTTCTTGTACCATTGTTGTGGTCTCATTGTTTCAATGAGCTCCCTTATCATAATCTCACCTTGGGGGATTTACTATCTAAGATAAGTAAGCCGCCGGCGGGATTTGAACCCGCGACCTGGTGATTACGAATCACCCGCTCTGCCAGCTAAGCCACGGCGGCTCGTGTAGTCATTCTCGCGGAGTCATAAAAATTTTGCTAATCCATACTTGCAGCCCTTCTGAGCCTGTCAACACCATCAATCCTGTGTATTATCTCAGCGACAGTCTTTGGAACGAGACTCTCCCATTCTTCATCCTCCAGCATCAACTTCCTTATGTAACTGCCTCTGAACTTGCTTCTGTCGAACTCTGGAGGAGATATAACTTCAAGTCCCGCATCGCTGAAAACCTGAGCTATAACTGGATTCCTTGTTATTATCGCCTTTATCTTGGGAACAAGATTGATGATATAAAATGCATTTCCAACATAAACGCTCATGGTCGGCACTGTGGCTGTAACAATCCTGCTTAAATTTACACCCTCTGCCTTTAAAGCCTCTCTGATCATCCATATTCTTTCTCCAGCAGTAAAGGGGTTGAGCAGTGTGTGACTCTCATCTGCCATTCCAACAAGTAGAACGAGTTCATCGAAATCATCCAATGCCCACTTAACAACATTGAGATGGCCAAAATGGAAAGGCTGGAACCTTCCGAATATCAGTGCCCTTCTAAGCTCATACATAAATTAAATAAGTGTTGTGATTAATTACTTTTTCTTGGGTTTTATCGCTTTATTCGGACATATTTTTGCACAGACTGCACAACCAACGCAGAGTGCCGAGTCAATTGCTACCCGCTCTCCGTCGTAAATCAGTGCTGGACAGGCGAAGGTGTTAACACATTCCATGCACAGTGTACAGTCATCGGTTACCATATATGGGATTATTTTCTTACCTTCTCTCCTTTTCGCTCTTGTCCACAGGATTGCACAAGGCTGTCTTGCAATAACAACCGCAACACTTCTATGCTCCAAGGCCCTCCTGAGAGTGTCAATCATCTTCTTAACGTTGTACGGATTTACAACTTCAACGAATTCAACTCCACATCCCCTTACAATATCCTCAATTTTCACAGCCTTCCCTTTCTCACCACATCCTCTGACACCAGTTCCTGGATGGGGCTGATGTCCGGTCATACCGGTGGTAGAGTTGTCGAGGATGACGAGGACAAACTTGGCATCGTTGTAAACTGCGTTAACCAGTGCCGGGATTCCTGCATGTATGAACGTCGAGTCACCTATCGTTGCGATGATTTCGTCCTCCAAAACGTGAGCAAGCCCATTAGAAGTTCCAACACTCGCGCCCATGCAGATGGTTATATCTACACCCTCAAGTGGCTTGTTTATTCCGAGAGTGTAGCAGCCTATGTCGCTCGGTAGTGCAGCGTTTCCAAGCTCGTCAACAATCCTTCTTATCGCATAGAATGATGCTGAATGGGGACAGCCTGGACAAAGAACCGGGGGTCTTGGAGGCGCTTTTGCAGCTATTTTTGAGGCTACGCTCATAATTTTCTCGTAGTCTCTGCTCGGTTCTATTCCAAGAGCTTTTGCGATTCCCACTTCGACCTTTGGAATGTTATACTCATAGTTCATTGGCATGTAGCCGTTCATCTTGCCGTAAACTTCCGCAATCCCCAGTGCCCTTACATGAAGCTCAACGAAGGGGTCAACCTCCTCAACAACTATGACCTTCTTCATCTGTGAGACAAAATCTTCAATCAGTTTTTCTGGCAAGGGATGCATCGAGGAAAGCTTTAGAATGGGGAGATTGACTCCCAGATTTTCCATGGCCTCTTTCGTGTAAGCGTAGCTGAGACCGCAGACAACTACACCAACATCCCCATCTCCTTCCTCAACCCAGTTCATTTCGGATTTGTTAAAGTAATCCTCAATTTTGTTCAGCTTTTCAAGCAGTATTGGTTTTAACCTTCTTGCATGGGCTGGCAGAACGACGTCAGTTTCTGGATGCTTTTCCCACCCCACTCTTTCCAATTCTTTCTCCGGGATTTTGCCAAGCTCAACAATGCCGCTTGCATGGCTAAGCCTTGTATATGTTCTCAGAATCAGCGGCAAGCCGTATTTTTCGGACAGCTCGAAGCAGAACTTTGCGTAGTCCTTTGCCTCTTGAACGCTTGATGGCTCCACAACAGGGAGCTTCGCTGCCTTCCCATACCATCTGTTGTCCTGCTCGTTCTGGCTGCTGTGCATTGAGGGATCATCGGCAGTGACAAGAACAAACCCACCTCTCGCACCAACGTAGGCAAAGCTGAAAAGGGCATCTGCAGCAACATTCACACCGACATGCTTCATCGTCGCCATAGCCCTTTTTCCGGCAAGAGACGCTCCAACAGCAACCTCAAATGCCACCTTCTCGTTTGCGGAGTACTCCATGTAAAAATCCATTCTTCCTCTCAGAAGTCTGCAAGCATTGCTCAGAGTGTCAGCAATTTCAGATGACGGCGTGCCGGGATATGCTGCGAAAACATCAATCCCCGCCTCAATCGCTCCCCTTGCTATACCCTCATTGCCAAGAAGAAAGACTTTTTCACCCTCTGCATCCCTGACCACATCACTGAGCATGGTGAGAAATTGTTAAAGGGATTAAAACATTTGCCTTTATAAGACTGACCTTTTATCGTATTTTGAGCGGTTCTGCCAATTACCCTCACAAAATCTCTACTTTCGATTTTATCCGCCCACTCGGTTTTTTCCGTCAACCACTTGGGTTACTGCTGGAGGTGGTTCGATGGTGAGAAAAACCCACACTCAACCCCAACCGATAACTTAAAATATCTCTCCCTTGCCCTCATAGGAGTCCGTAGGAGGCTGAGGCCGTCGGGACTACGGAGGTGACAAAATGATAGTGGATAAAGATAAACTCGTAAAGTCAATAGAAGAAGCAATAAACAATGCTAAGGAAAGAAAATTCGTTGAAACGGTGGAAATGGCAGTAAATCTTAGAAATGTGGATATGAAAAAGCCTGAAAACAGAATTGACGCTGTCGTGACTCTACCACATGGACTCGGAAAGCCGAGAAAAATTGGCGTTTTTGCCAAGGGTGAGACAGCTTTAAAGGCAAAGGAAGCTGGAGCAGACGTTGTCATTACTCCTGAGGAGATTGATGAGCTTGCAAAGAATAAGAGACAGGGGAAAAAACTTGCAAACTCAATAGACTTCTTCATAGCTGAAGCCCCTCTTATGCCAGAAATTGGTAGAAAACTCGGTCCGATACTCGGTCCAAGAGGAAAAATACCGCAGCCCATACCGCCTCTCGCTGATCCCAAACCCTTCGTAGACAGACTGAGAAATTCTGTAAGGATAAGAACAAGAGACAGACTGACGTTCCATGCACCGATAGGGAGAAGAGACATGGAGCCTGAGAAACTCGCTGACAATGCACTTGAAATTTTAAAAGTCGTGGAGAACAAGTATGATAATCCATCTCAGGTAGTAAAGTCGGTGTATGTTAAAACAACAATGGGTCCTGCAGTGAGGGTGGTGTAAATGGCAGCAATTAGAGGTTCACCGCCAAAATGGAAGATTCAGACTGTTGAAGAACTTAAGAAGCTGATATCATCACATCCTGTCGTGGCTATAGTTGGATTCAGAAACGTTCCCGCTGGGCAGATGCAGAAGATAAGGAGAGACTTCAAAGGAAAAGCAGAGATGAAGGTTGTGAAAAATACCCTTCTTGAAAGAGCCCTTGACGGTTTGGGCGGGGATTATTCAAAGCTCAAAGAGTTTTTGGGTGATCAGATTGCGATAATTGCTACTGATGAGAACCCCTTCAAACTTTACAAGATGGTGGAGGACACAAAGGTCCCTTCACCTCTAAAACCAAATCAGGTTTCACCAATTGATGTCGTTATTGAACAAGGTCCCACTCCAATTCCTCCTGGCCCAATGATGGCTGAGCTTCAGATGGCAGGACTGCCAGTTGCGATTGAGAAGGGCAAAGTGGTCGTTAAAGCAACAACTACTGTTGTAAAAGCCGGAGAGGTTGTAAAGCCAGAAGTAGCGAGAGCTCTTGAAAGACTCGATATAAAGCCGATTAAGATCGGTCTTGACGTAAAGGCCATCCTTGATTCTAGTGTAGTTCTAACACCGGATGTGCTTGCCATAGATACTGAGAAGGTTTTCGAGGACTTCCAGAATGCATATCAGACGGCTCTAAATCTTGCGGTGAATGCTGCCTATGTAACTGAGGAGACGGCTGAGATACTGATAATCAAAGCTTTCAATGACGCAAGGAATCTGGCATTAAATGCTGGAATCTTTGCTAAGGGTGTTATAGAGGACTTGCTTGCAAAAGCACATTCTGAGATGCTTGCCCTCGCCTCAAATCTCGGTGATGAGGCTCTTGATGAAGAACTAAAATCCATGCTCTCTGGCTTGGTTCAGACTGTAGCTCATGCTCCAGCTGAGGAGGAGAAGAAAGAAGAGGAGGAAGAGGTCGAGGAAGAAGAAGAGGAGGAAGAAGAAGCTAAAGAAGAGGAAGCAATTGAAGGTTTAGGAACATTATTTGGTTAAAGGAGGTGTTGAGGTATGGAGTATGTGTATGCGGCTCTCCTGCTACACTCCGCCGGTAAAGAAATAACAGAGGACAGTGTAAAGGCTGTTCTTGAGGCAGCGGGCGTTGAAGTAGACGAGGCAAGAGTCAAAGCTCTTGTTGCCGCCCTTGAGGGTGTGAACATTGACGAGGCAATCCAGAAGGCTGCTATGCCAATGGCTGCTGCTCCAGTAGCTGCTACTGCAGCGGCCGCTCCAGCTGAAGAGGCAAAAGAAGAGGCAAAAGAGGAAGAGGAGGAAGAAGAGGAGGCTAAGGAAGAGGAAGCAATTGAAGGTCTTGGTGCTCTCTTCGGTTAAATATAAATTTTAAATTTTTAAACATATTTTCTTTTTGTCATTTTCATTTTTCTCCTGACCGCCTTCTGGTTAAAGGGGTTGACTTCGTTTCAACTTCTGACCTTCCAGACAACATGAGATCCAGAAAATAATGTTCTGAGGGAAGTTCGATAGAAAAGTATATATATACCTAATACTAAATTATGTAACGAAAAGAGATAGGAGGTGTGTTGGATGGCTGAGTTGCCGATGGCACCGGTTGACAGATTGATTAGGAAGGCTGGGGCTGAGAGAGTAAGTGCAGATGCAGTGGAAAAGATGGTCGAAGTGCTTGAGGACTATGCGCTGACCGTGGCTAAGAGAGCAGTCGAAATTGCGAAGCACTCTGGCAGAAAGACCGTTACAGCAGACGACATTAAGCTTGCTCTCTCCATGTAAACAATTTTAACATCTATTATTTTTTTATTGAAAACACCTTTTGAACAATTCCATATAATTCTGTGGCTTTGTAAGAAACTCGAGCTTCTTGATGTCATTAACGAGTGAATACATGTCTCCTTGGACACCCAAGACGTTCATAGGTCTTACAACTTTTAGCTCGGGCACTTCTCCATAGTTCTCATTTTTGACCCACTTCCCGTTGATGTAGTAGTAACAGGCACCTCTCTTTTCAGTGTAAGGTCCGTATATTGACTTGAAGTCTCTGCATATCCAGTTTGCAGTGATTAAGTTCTTTTCTGTTGGATTTATTGTTACATGGCCACAGTTTGGTGGCACTATAACCACATCACCCTCTTTCGCCACCACAACCAAGACCTCGACAATCTTGTTGTCTTCTCTTTTCTGGATTAGGAAAAGTGTCTCACCCTCAAGAACCTGATAGACCTCAGGGTATGTAATTCCATCCACGACCTCAGGGTGGTAGTGTCCATAGGTCTTTATGCTCTCCCCTCCGATATTGTTCGGGGGGATAACTGTGTAATCGTATCTCAGCCCGGCCTCTTCTATTTTCTCCCTGTCACTCTCATTCTTGTAGGAGTCTCTGAACATATAGTAAGCATCGAAGTCTTCCTTGAGCTTATCCGGAAAGGCAAGAACAGGCTTTAAATCAGAAGCTCTTCTCACCTCAGCGCTGAATTTTTTATCACCGAAACTGAATTCCATGTTCAAATTTAAAGACATGGATATTTAACATTTCTCAGGATAACATTTATTTCCCAGCCGTTGATTAGGTTTCAGTGAAGGTTAAGGAGCTTTCAGAGTATATTTCGAGTTACGGTGTTAAGGTGCTGAAGGATGAGGGGATTGAAGAGCTTTTTCCACCTCAAGCAGAAGTAGTCGGGAAAATCTTTTCATCCAAAAACCTGCTGCTTGCAATGCCGACTGCAGCCGGCAAAACTCTTCTCGCCGAGCTTGCAATGGTGAGGGAGGCTATTAAAGGTGGTAAAAGCCTTTACGTAGTCCCATTGAGGGCTTTAGCCAGTGAAAAATACGAGAGCTTCAAGAGATGGAATAAGATAGGGCTTAGAATTGGCATTTCGACGGGAGATTATGAGGCGAGGGATGAACATCTTGCAGACTGCGATATAATTGTAACGACGAGTGAAAAGGCAGATTCCCTGATAAGAAACAGAGCCGGATGGGCTGGGAGGATTACATGTCTTGTTATAGATGAGCTACATTTGCTGGACTCAGAAAAGAGAGGAGCCACGCTTGAGATTCTTGTGACAAAGATGAGAAAGATGAACAGTAATTTAAGGATTATCGGCCTTTCAGCAACTGCTCCAAATGTTGATGAGATAGCAGACTGGCTTGATGCTGAATACTATGCGAGTGACTGGAGACCAGTTCCGCTATATGAGGGTATTTTGTGTGGAAACAGTCTTGAGATTTTTTCAGATTATGGATTCAGCAACTCAGCGAGAAAAAAGTTCGAGGAACTCGTTGAAGAGACTGTGGCTGAGGAGGGAGGTGTTCTCGTTTTTGAATCGACGCGGAAAGGGGCTGAAAAGACCGCATTAAAGCTTTCGGAAATAACAGGGAAGTACGTGAAGAACGAGTGGATTGAGAGGGATTTGCTTGAAGAAAACGAGGGGGAAATGAGTAGAAAACTTGCAGAATGTGCAAAAAAAGGTTCAGCCTTCCATCATGCCGGTCTGCTGAATAGTCAAAGGAAAATAGTAGAGGACGCTTTCAGGAATGGGAACATAAAGGTAGTGGTTGCCACACCGACGCTTGCAGCAGGGGTTAATCTACCTGCCAGAAGGGTGGTAATCAGGAGCATATACAGATTCGACGGTTTTTCGAGGAGAATAAAGGTTGCAGAATGCAAGCAGATGGCGGGTAGGGCAGGAAGACCGGGGATGGATGAATACGGAGAGGCAATTCTGTGTGTGAATATCAGAGACAGGGAGATGGCAGTACAGAGGTACATTTTCGGCGAACCTGAGAAGATAACATCAAAGCTGGGGGTTGAAACCAATCTCAGGTTTCACAGCCTTTCCATCATCTGCGATGGTTATGCCAAGACAATTGAAGAGCTTGAGGACTTCTTTGCTGACACCTTCTTTTTCAAGCAGAACGAAATTTCACTCAGCTACGAACTTGAGAGAGTTGTCAGACAGCTCGAAAACTGGGAAATGATCAAGGAGGAGGATGTTCTGGTGCCGACAAAACTTGGAACTCTCGTCTCAAAGCTATATATTGACCCACTGACCGGTTTCATATTCTATGATGTTCTTAGCAGAGAGAAGGTTAGCGATATTGGAGCACTACACCTGATATGCAGAACACCAGACATGGAGAGGCTGAGTGTGAGAAAATCAGATTCTTGGGTTGAGGAGGAGGCTTTCAGGTTGAGGAATGAACTCACATACTACCCATCTGACTTTTCGGCTGAATATGACTGGTTCCTTTCGGAGATGAAGACTGCTCTCTGTCTTAAAGACTGGATTGAAGAGGTGGATGAGGACAGAATATGCGAGAGATATTCGATAGCCCCGGGCGATCTGAGGAGGATAGTTGAAACTGCAGAGTGGCTCAGCAATGCAATGAGCAGAATAGCTGAAGAGTTCGGGAACAAAAGCATTGCTGGTCTGACTGAGAGGATAAAGTATGGCGTGAGGGGGGAGCTTCTCGATCTGGTGAGGGTAAAGTACGTGGGAAGAGTGAGGGCAAGAAAGCTGTATGATGCAGGAATAACAAACTTAGAGGATATGGCCAGAAGCAGAGAGAGGGTTGAGAGACTGATAGGAAAAGGTATAGCTGCGAAGGTTTTTGAGCAGTTAAGGGCGTTAAGTCTATAAACCCAACTAACAAAACCAAACCAAAAAGGGCCGGTAGCTTAGCCAGGCAGAGCGCGGGACTCTTAATCCCGCAGTCGGGGGTTCAAATCCCTCCCGGCCCGTGTCTATTTTGGAAATTAAGATGACTGCTGGTTGAACTTGGCTTTTCACCGATTCTACAAGCTGATTGAGGAATTCGGATACATTAGAGACATTCTTTTTCAGCCAGTCGTAGACTTCAGGTTTAAACCAAATTGTCATCCTTTTCTTATTTCTCCTTGGAGGCTTTCTTTTTTGATTTTGAGCCTTCTGAGATGACTTTTCTGATGAGGATTTGTGGACGTTCACAGACGTTTTTGGACGTTCCATAACACTACTTGTTGTCCCGGTATATAAATGGGGGCTATTGTGGAACCATGTTAAATTAGGCCAGCAATTGACGAAACTGGAGAAGTTATAGCAGATCTGGAGATTGAGTTTCCTGATGATGTTCAACTGGATCCAACTGATGAGGATAAGCTCATTAACCTGATGAAGGCCAAGGGTCATAAACTGAAAGAGAAAAAATAAAAGAGTTAAACCTTATTTTTTCATTTTAAGGCCTGGATCATCTCTTTGATCTTTAAGGAGGTATCAGCTTCTTAAGCTCCTTAACTATTTTTGGATATTCTTTTATTGCCAGATCAAGCCTATCTAAATAGTGTTTGCTGGCAACAGTTGCAGGAGCATGGCCAACCATGAATTCAACAGCATCAGGATCCAGTTCAAGCCTTCTGGCCAGCATTTGGAACCAGGATCTTATCCTAACTGGAGTTACTGGATTATCTTCTGGAGACTTCTAACTGCCAGGATTTAAACGGCCTTTATAGGATCCAACAGAAAGCATTTTTTTAGGCCTTTCAAGTTTCCTGGCAAATTCAGCAGGCATGAAGGCCATATATCCTTCTTTGGTTCCTTCACCTTCATAAGCTCCAGTTAATTCCTCAATAGGATACATGGCAAAACTATTTTCGAAAACCAGTTTTTTAGGATCAAAAGTTTTAAACAGCTTATAAGCATGCTCATAACAGATTCCTGAGTAAACCATTAACTTAAACAGGTCTTCCGTTACTGGATCCTTCCATTTTTCCTTTATCAGCTTATAGGCCTGTTTTATGTGTTTATCGGTTATATACTTCTTTCCTCCTTTTTTCTTTCCTGTTTTAGTTGGCAGGTATTTCCTCCAAATGTCAAAAGAAAAGCCAGCCAGTTCAGTCATGTAATATTGATATTCCAGGAAATTTAAGAAATTCCTGATACCCAAAGGGAGATATTTGGTTTTTGTAACATGAGGAGCAAGATCTTTAGGTTCTGAGATTCCTGAAGGTAGATAATCGTCAATAGCCTTCAGATATTTGTTTGCTGTATCTTTGCTAATTTTTTTATAAAGCCATTCTTTAAATTCCTCTTTGTATTTCTCGTAAAATTCCTTTAAATCGAATTTCACGGGTTGCACGGGTTCCCTTTCCTCTTTCTGGATTCTTAATCCCGCTCGACCTTTTCGATGAAATCAGCAGAAAGGTGCCACATATCTGCGGAATCGCCCCGGGAGGGGAGTATACGATCTTTGACCTACACCAAGCTGGCGGAATTCCTGCCATGCTCAAAAGGTTAGAGGGAGTAATAAACAAAGAATGTGTTACGGTTACAGGCAAAAAGATTGGAGAAATGGCTGAAAAAGCTAAAATCTACGACGAGAATGTTATAAAGCCACTGGAAAATCCTATCCATAAGGAGGGTGGTATAGCGATTCTGTGGGGAAATCTCGCTCCAAGAGGGGCAGTGGTTAAAACTGCCGCTATAAGCAAGAAAATGATGAAGTTTAAAGGGGAAGCGAGAGTTTTTGATAAAGAAGAAGATGCGGTTGCGGCGATTTTAAACAGGGAGATTGGAGAGGGAGAGGTCATAGTGATAAGGTATGAAGGCCCCAAGGGTGGGCCTGGGATGAGGGAAATGCTTACGGCAACCACCGTCCTGATGCTCTCAGGAATGGGCGAGAGCGTGGCTCTCGTCACAGATGGCAGGTTCAGTGGGGCTACAAAAGGGCCATGTATCGGCCATGTTTCCCCCGAAGCTGCTGAGAAAGGTCCAATTGCTGCGGTTGAGGATGGAGACGAGATAGAGATAGACATCCCGAAAAGGAGACTTGAAGTCAGGCTGAGCAATGACGAGATAGAGAGAGGGCTGAAAAAACTACCAGATTTCGAGTCGAGGGTTAAGAAGGGATGTCTTTATCGGTATTCAAGGCTTGCAAGCAGTGCAGACGAGGGAGGGGTGATGATTTAGCTCGTTCGATGGGCGATTCCGTATACACTTAATCAGTATCCCCAGCATCTTCCGTGATTATCTTAATTTTTCTCCCAGCCACTCCCTCTTCAACTCATAAAAGCTACCCTCCCTGATTGAGTCCCTGATATTTTCCATAAGATTCAGGATGAAAAAGAGGTTGTGATACGTGGCAAGTCTGAAGTACAGAAGCTCGTTTGCAGTGTAAAGGTGTCTTAAATACGCTCTGGAATAGTTCTGGCAGACACGGCACTCGCAGGTTCTGTCAACGGGCTTTGTGTCTCTCCTGAACCTCGCATTTCGGATATGAATTCTGAATTTATTCGCCCGATTCCCACCTTCAGTCGGACTGATGTAAAGATGTCCTCTCCTCGCCCATCTTGCTGGAGCTACACAGTCGAACATGTCCACACCCTTTTCAGTGCAGTTGAACAAATCCTCTACCGCTCCAATACCCAGAAGATGTCTCGGCTTATCTTCCGGAAGCAAAGGAATCACCCAGTCCAGAATGTTCAGCATATCCTGCTTACTCTTTCCCAATGATCCACCAATTCCGTAGCCCGCAAAGTCTCTATCCGCCATAAATCTTGCAGACCTTTCCCTTAAATCTCTGTACTCTCCACCCTGCACAACACCAAATAGAGCTTGCCGTCTATCGTAGTATTCTAAGCATTCCTCAGCCCACCTATGGGTTCTTTCCAGTGCCTTCTCGGTGTATCCTCTATCAGAAAGGGGTGATGTGCACTCGTCGAAGGCGAAGATGATATCAGAGCCGAGGTTTGATTGAATTTCCATGGATTTTCTGGGTGTGAGTTCGATTACTCTGCCCGATTTTGGGTCTTTGAATTTCACACCTCTATCCGTCACAACAGCAAGCTTTTTACCCTGGATTTCTTTCAGCCTCTCCTCACTCAACCCTTCCAGAAATATGTTGTTGGCTATCTTCCCCACGCCATGCTCCATCCCAAAACCCAAGGAGAATGCCTGAAAGCCACCAGAGTCTGTCACAATTGGCCCATCAAAGTTCATAAACTTATGCAGCCCTCCAAGGTCTCTGACGAGTTCGTCACCCGGTCTGAGATGGAGATGATACGTGTTTGCGAGGATGACTTCCACACCCATATCTCTTAAGTCCCTATTGTCCAAGCCCCTGATGGCACCTAAGGTTGCAACCGGGATGAAAACAGGGGTTTTGAAGCTCCCATGTCGGGTTTTAACTTCCCCAACGCGCATTCTGTCGAGGGTGTGTTTGATTTTGAATTTCATTCAGCGTTTAGTTGGTCAGAAATTTTTAAAGGTTGCTGGATGCTTCTCAGCATCAACCTCTAACAGTAAACTTAGCCCACCCAAAACCCACAAAACAGCCAACAGCCTCCCCTAAAACGATGCCTAACAAAACACCTTCAAATCCGAAGGGGATTGAGAGTAGATAGGCAAGAGAAACCTGAGAAACAACTGATCTCAGAATCGTAATTGCAAAAGATCTCTCACCCATCCCCATCCCCTGAAAAACGGATGCTGAGGAAACTCCAAGTGGGGCAAAGAGCAGGATAAATGCTGTTATCTTTATTGTTTTAACCACTTCTTCGTAAATAACTGCTGAAGCTTCAGTGTATATGAAAATTTTAGATATTTGAGGGGCAAAGGCAACCATTGCAAAAAGAATTGCTGCATCAATTAACAGCAACAATTTGACGGCGTAATTCAAGCTCTCATCAATCTTTTTAGGATTTCCTGAGCCATAAGCGGCTCCGGTGACAGCAGTTAACGCCGCACCCATTCCGAATAAAGGAACGAATCCAAAATGAATCAGTCTCCATGCACTTGTATAGGCAGCCAGCCCCACATTGCCCCCTGTTTCGATTACAAGTCGGTTAATCAGCATGAAGGCTACGGACATTGTAAGCATTGAGAGGGAGGAAGGCATACCAACCCTGAACAAATCAAAGACAATTTTCCAGTCCCATTTAAAGGGAAATTCTGGCTTTACAAAGGTTTTACCGGTTAAAAACCAAAACAAAAAGACTGAAGATGAGATAATCATTGAAAAAACGCTTGCGTAAGCTGCACCAGCAACACCGAGGTTTAAAACGTAAATGAATACTGGGTCGAGAATGATGTTCAAAACACTCCCGATTGTGTTTGCATACATGGCCCTTTTTGCGTTTCCCTCTCCGTTCAGAATTCCCATCGAGGTATTGTTGAAAACCAGAAATACACTTCCGAGGACCATTATTCGTCCATACTCGATGGAAAGCTGTAGAACCTCACCTACTGCACCAAGAAAAGTCATAGCCGGAGTTAGGAGAAGAGCAGATGCAGTCATTGGAATTGAAACAAGAAATCCAACCAAGAAGGCGTGCGTTGCGGTAAGACTTGCTCCCCTGAAATCCCTTGCACCTATTCTCCTCGAAATAGCTGAGTTACTCCCAACGTTGAGCCCTAAGGATATAGCGAGAAAAATGAAGAAAAGCGGAAAGAAGATCCCAACTGCAGATAGTGCGTTAGGTCCAAGGCCCGCAACCCACACTCCATCAGCGAGGATATACAGTGTGAAAACAAAATTGCTGATTATCATTGGGATAGAAAGCTTTGTCAAAGCTTTTCTCGGCTCACCCATTAGAGTTTCAAGGTTCTTCTCTCTGAAAGTCACGAAGTTTCGGAAAAGTAAGGGTAGTTAACATTTTTGTCATTTTGTAGACCAAAAATTTTATATTTTTGACCACTTAGTCAGTATATGACTGACCAGACAGTCAATATACTTAACGCTGCCCTCAGACTTTACACAGCCAAACCACCTTATGAGGTGAGTCTCAACGATGTTGCAAGAGAAGCCGGGGTTTCCAAGAGTCTTGTGTTGTATCACTTCGGGAGCAAGCAGAATTTGATTAGAGCAACCCTCCTACACGCCTTCAGAAGTCTGCTGGACGAGTTGAGTTTTGAAAGCATCGAAGAACTGGTGGATTTGTGGACTAAATACATGAGGGAGAGAAGAAAACTGACAGAATTCATGCTCTACGCTTTAAACTTCCAGTCTGAGGACTTAAAAAGAGATATTAATAAGATGTTCGAAGAGAGCTTAGGCAGGATTTTGCCTCTATTCAAGGAATGCAAACATCCCAGAGAAACTGCTCTCGCGCTTTCAGCAATGCTCGATGGTCTCGCCATATACTCTGTTTTCTCGGACATAGGGTCGTTAGAAAAATATAGAGAAATGGCTTTAAAATTTTTTGAGAGGTGTGGAGAATGAGGCTGCTTTTGGTTTCGTTGTTGATGCTGACCTTAATTGCCGTAACCTCTGCTCAGCCGGTGGTTACGCTGAATTACCACACAAACCCGTCTCAACCCTCTCCCGGCTACTTCGTTATCTCCATAGACATCACAAATTCTGGAGATGTGGCGAAGGGGCTTGAGCTGTCCGTTTACGAAGAGGAGGACGGTTTTTACCTGATAGACCCCCGTTATGGGAAATCTTCAAGCATCCACCTGAGAATTGGTAACTTGGCAACTGGAAGCACCTCTGCTCAGCTAAAGGCTTTTGCCGAAAAATCTGGGGTTTACTCCTTGCACGTAACTCTCTCATACGTTAATGAGGCAGGAGAAAGCTTTGGAATGAGTTCAGTTTTAACTCTTCTCGTCCATGAATCCCCCTTCCTGTTTACGGGAGAGAAAATAACCTTAGCTCTTGGTGAAACGGTTGAAAAAAGCATCGAAATCCGGAACATGGGTGGGAAAATAGAGACTGCAACAATCACGTTGGATTCATCAATTTTCGACTGCACGACGTATCTTGTTGAGTCGTGGGAGAACGGAGAAGCGAAGAATGTGATTCTACAGATTTCAGTGGATGAAAACGCTGTTAAGGGCACATACACTGCTGATCTGGTTGCGAAATATAAAACGGAGTTTGGGGATCAAGGAGAAGCAAGAGTTCCGGTTATGGTTGAAGTGGTCGCTGAGCCCCAGCTTGATTTGGTTGTAAAAACCATACCCGATAAAATTTACGCGAATTCGGACTTCACAATGAATGTTGCTGTGACAGCCAAAAACTCAGACCTGAAAGATGCCGTTGTCCAGCTTCAACTTCCAGATGGGTTTGAAGGAGAGAACAGGGAGATTCTGGGAGACTTGGAGGCAGGAGAGACAGCCTCTATAAACTTCTCCCTGAAGTCTTCGAAAGAGTGCGGGAGCTACGAATTAATCTTGAGCTTCATTAGCAGTAGCTTCAGCCGTGATTACAGCATTCCAGTTTACGTTTCAGACTACGGAACGATATCAATTGATTTGGCTGGAGTTTACACATCTCCTCAGCGTATAGTTGATGGAAATGCGTTCAAACTCTCCCTTCAAATAGAGAACAGCGGGGAGCAGGATGTGAAAGGGGTGGCGGTAAAGCTAAAGCTTCCGGAAGGTTTAGAGGGGAGGGATAGTTACTTCATAGGCTCTCTTGAGAGCGGAGATTCCGCAACAGCCACCTTCGAGCTTAAGGCAAATAAAGCGGGAAATCACGAATTCGCGGCAGAAATCTCTTACCTTGACATGAGATTTGAAAAGCACACGGTTGAGAAGGAGTTTACCATTTACGTGTTTTCCGGTGAGTTTGAATGGGCTGCTTTTGCAGTTATTGTGCTGGTAATCTTAGGGGTAGCAATCTGGCTCTATCGGAGGAGTAAAAGGTGATCGAGCTCAAGGAGGTATGGAAAACCTACGTCATGGGAAAAGTTGAGGTGAATGCGCTAAGGGGTGTCGATCTGCAGGTCGAGAAGGGGGAGTTTGTTGTCGTGCTTGGCCCCTCAGGCTGCGGGAAGACGACGATGCTCAACATCATCGGCGGCATTGACCGTCCAACGAAGGGCAGAGTTATTTTTGATGGCAGAGACATTACGGACTACGACGATGATGCCCTGACAATGCACAGAAGAAGGAACGTTGGATTTATTTTCCAGTTTTTCAACCTTATTCCAACCCTAACTGCAAGAGAAAACGTTGAAATCGCTGCGGATTTGGTGGAGAGGCCAAGGGATGTTGAGGAGGTTCTGGAAGCCGTTGGATTGAAGGAGAGAGCCAACCATTTCCCTGCTGAACTGAGCGGTGGGGAACAGCAGAGGGTAGCAATAGCCAGAGCACTGGTTAAAAATCCTCCGCTGATTCTTGCAGATGAGCCAACGGGAAGCCTCGACTTCGAGACGGGTAAGACAATTCTTGGTGTTATGAGGGAGATTAACATAAAGGAGGGGATAACTTTCATTCTTGTAACGCATAATTCTGCAATTGCCCCAATCGCAGACAAGGTGGTTTACCTGAGGGATGGGAGGGTTGAGAGGGTTGTCGAGAACCCCACTCCGGTGAAGGCGGATGAAATCACGTGGTGAAATTCTAAGACTCAAGCTTATCAGAGATATTAAGACTCAGAAGGGATTATTCATCGCCACAACCTTCATTCTGGTCCTCGGCGTTGCGATTTTCTGCTCCTTCTATCTCTCCTACCTCAACCTTCACGACACCTACGAGAGCTTTTACGAGAGCAGCGATTTTGAGGACATCTCTGTAAAGGCAATCGAGATTAAAAACGAAGATTTGGAGAAGATAAAGAAAATTGATGGTGTTCTCGAAGTCCAACCCAGAATTGCCGTGCATGGTAGCGTCTACGTTAACGGAAGGGATATTCCGGCCTTGGTGATATCACTGCCGGAGAACGAGAGGATAAATCGCCTATACATCGCTGAAGGGGGGGGTTTGCTGTGCTTAAAAAATTCGCCGACTATCATGGATTGACGACTAACACACCCCTCGTTGTTGGTTTTGGCGATGTGAAGTATACCAAAACTATTTCGGCCTTGGTTTACTCTCCAGAATTTATTCTAATTTTTGAGGAAGGAGAGGAGACATTCACTCCCTCTCCCGGCAGTTACGCCATAGTTTACGTTCCCGAGGACGATATGATTTCTGCCGGGCTGAGGTACAATGAGGTAAAGGTAAGGGTTGTGGATGAGGACAAAAAGGAAGAGGTGCTCAGAAAAATACTGGCTGTCCTCGGAGAGAGAGTTGAGGAGTTTCACACTGACGAAACGCAGGTTAGTCGGAGACTGCTTAAGGAAGACCTCGATGGATTTCAGGCTCTTTCAGTAATGTTTCCGGCCTTTTTCATGCTGATCGCAATTTTTTCAACCTACGCTTTGCTCTCAAGGATCGTAAGGTTGCAAATGGGAAATATCGCCATACTGAGAGCAATTGGCTTTACAAGAAAGGAGATACTGTCGCACTATCTCCAGTACCCTTTACTTATCGGCTTTTTCGCTTCAGTTACGGGGGTTATTGCAGGCTTCATCGGTTCGCAAATTCTGACGACTGAATACGTACGCTTCCTGAATCTGCCCTACTTCATCTCAAAACCCCATCTGGAAATTTATGCAGCCTCAATGATCGTTGGAACTTCAACACCACTCCTTTCAGGGCTGTTGGTGGCATTTCAGGCTTCAAGAGTTGACATAGTAAAGGCTCTGAGGGGCTATGTCGAAGAAACTTTTTCTGAAGGTCTGGCAGTTAAATTAGACGCAATCATCAGCAGAATTTTGCGGACAAGGCTGATTTTCAGGATGGATGTAAGAAATCTGGTCAGGAACAGGAAGAGAACGGCCATTTCTCTCTTCAGCGTCGCCGCCTGCACGTCCCTCATCCTGAGCTCGATGGTTTTTGTTGATTCCTTTGATTACGTGATGCAGCTTCAGTTTGGGAAAGTTTACGCCTACGACATCAAAGTAAACCTGGATGGTTATGGCGAAAAGCAGGTGCTTGAGGAGATAAGAAGGATGGATGGTGTTTTGCTTGCAGAGCCGCTTGTTGAGACGAGTATAGCTGTTGAGAAGGGTGGAAGCGTTGCTTCAACCTTGCTTATCGCATCCAACTACCAGAATCTATACAACGTTTACAATGCCGATGGGGAGAAGACAGTTCCAAGTGAGGGTATAATTTTTTCAAAGACTTCCATGAAAAACCTCTCGTTAGTTAAAGGGGAGAAAGTGTCAATTTACACGGAATTTGGTAAATTAAAGGCCGAAGTTGGAGGATTGGAGTTAATACCACTCCTTTCCGTTGCCACTACGAGCCTCGACTACTTCAATGAAATTTCAGGCGTGGATGGGTTCAACACAGTTGTCGTGGATGTTGAGGATGGCAGAATCAATGAAGTGGCGGAGAAAATCAGGGAAATGGATGGGGTTAGGAAGGTTAGCACAATCCAGGAGGCAGAGGAATCCATCGGAGAGCTAATGGGCTTCTTCTACGCCTTCATCACCTTTTCGCTCATGTTTGGCGCCTCGCTGGGCTTTGCGTCAATATTCAACACAACAAGTATAAACGTTATAGAGAGGAGCAGGGAGTTTGCAACACTCAGAATGCTCGGATACACTCCGAGAGAAATCACACTTTCGCTGATATTTGAGAGCGCGTTTATCGGGATTTTGGGATTTGCAATAGGACTTCCCGTAGCTTATGGCACCGCTTACATCTTCTTTACGTCTTTCGAGAGTGAACTCTACTACCTTCCGATGTTGATCTTTCCCAGAACCTACGCTTTCACGGTTGTTGCTGTATATTTGGTAGTTCTGGCTGCTTTGTTCCCCTCAGCCAAACACGTTTCAAAAATGGACATTGCAAAGGTGACGAAGGAAGTGGTGAGTTGATTATTCAACTACACTCTCATCCACAACCTCAAGAATCTCTGCCTTTATTTCTCCCCTACCACCCGTGGGCTCAGCCAAAGTTCTTCCACATATCAAACATTTTACAACGGTTGAAGGGTGGTCGAAGATTGTCTGCTCATGTTCGCAATCTGGGCACTTGACCTTCACGAATCTACTCTTCGCAATCAAGGTAATCACCTCACTGCTCTACAAGCTCAAATCTCTTTGCCCTCCATGTTGGGCGGTGATGGGCTTTCTTGCATTCAGTACAGCGAAATCTGATATTCACCCTCTTCGTCGGTTTATCTCCTCCCGGAACTTTGCTGAACTTTCCAAGGTTTCCTACCTTGCCCCTCCTTTTTTTCTGCCTGTTGATCCAGTTCAGTGAGCTTGCTCTCCCCTTGCTAACCCTCTCCACTTCATGTAGCGTGTGTTTTCCACAATACCTGCAGAACGTCTTAACCTTCTTGGGATACTTCATCCTCTTTCACCTCAATTCTCTCAGCGACACCACCTTTTACCAGAGCATCAGCGTTCAACTGAGGGAGTGTAACCATATCTTCCCTCCTCAATTTATATGTTTTTCCGTCACTTCCCTGTATCTCAACATCCTTTTTAATCCTTACAAGAACTCTGTCCTCTCTTTTTCCACCCTCTCCCTCGAAAACTGTCTTTTTGAATTCTTTGATTACATCCATAAGTCTCTTGAAAAAATATCTTTCATGGATACACATATTCTCAACATCACTGCCTACCTGCTGTCCGCACACCTCAGCCCATGCAGCACTGATTATTTTCCCTGTTCTTAGCTCAAAAATTTTCCTCTGGATTCTTCTTAAAGTCCTAATCTCGTCTTCGAATCTAAAGAAGTCAGAATCACCTGCAGACCTCTTGAGTTCTTCAAGCTCGGCGATTCTTTCTCTAATTTTTGTGTAGAGCTCATCATCAATTTTCGATAACTGCATGCGGTTTTTCTCGATGAGGAGGAGCAGTTCATCTATATTCATTACTCAATCTCAGATTCAAGAACTTTAAATGTTGCTCATAATCTTTAAATCTTTGATAATCAATAACCTACATGGAGTTCCGAAAGGAGGTTGAAGTTTCGAAGGTTCTTGTTGGTGGCAAGATTGACGAGAGCGTTGTTGAGGTGAGATACGATCCCCTGACTCTGCAAACGTCGAGGATTGTAAAAAAGGACTTTCCAATACAGGGTGGAGATTTTGAAGAAGAGATCGTAAGCACGAGTAGCTGGTGTCCTTTTTGTCCTGAAAGAATCGAGCAGATGGCAGCCCGCGATCCAGAAATCATGAATGGTGAGCTGTGGAAAAGAGGGGAGGCCATCCTCTTTTCAAATCTGATGCCATACTCCAAATACTCTCTTGTGTTGAGAATTACGGAAGCCCACTTCCTGAAACTGTCCGAGTTTAAACCAGAACACTTTGTTGACAGCTTCATCCTCATTCAGGACTACATCAAAAAAATTCCAGAAGGGAAATACTACATCACCATCGGAATGAACTTCCTCAAGCCCGCAGGAAGCAGCATTATGCATCCACACATTCAGGTTATGATATCCGACGTCTCCACAGACTACTTTGCAAGACTTGACTGGAGTGCCCTCGAATTTATGGAGAGTAATGGCACGGACTACTGGCAGAAGCTGGTCGAGATTGAAAAGGAAGGAGAGAGATACGTAGGCAGGACTGAGAAGACGGAGTGGCTTGCAGCCTTTGCTCCAAAGGGATTTTTCCACTTTGTAGCAATCCCAGAGGAAAAAGAGTTTGCCAAAATGAGTTTTGAGCAACTGAGGGGTCTCTCAGAAGGAATAGTAAAGGTTTTGAGGTATTACGACAGCAAGAACCTCAACTCCTTCAACTTTACGCTTTATTGTGCAGATAGACTGGGAGAACATTTCAGAACGAACTTCCATATAGTTGCACGAACACCCTTCAGTAAGTACTACTGGTGCGATGTATTCTATCCAAAAATGCTTCATGACGAGAGTGTTATCTTCTTTCTCCCGGAGGATTACGCCAAAGAGATTAAGGAGGTCTGGGAGGAACTATGATCGTGGAATCTTACCTCTATGAGAGATTGAATGGAGAGGTAAGGTGCAACACCTGCTGGCACCGATGCAAGTTGAAGGATGGTAAGTGGGGGATTTGTAGGGTGAGGAAAAACGATGGAGGTGTCCTTAAAGTTTATAATTATGGGATTGTTTCATCCATTGCTCTCGACCCGATTGAGAAGAAACCCCTAAACAATTTCAAGCCGGGCAGCAAGGTTTTATCCTTTGGGGGTGTGAGCTGCAACTTCCGCTGTCTGCACTGTCAGAACTATGAGATAGCTTTTGCAGACCTTGATTATGCCTACATAAGAGAAATTGACCCTGATAGAGTTCTGAGAATGTGCATTGAGAGAGGAGCTGATGGTGTGGCGTGGACATACAATGAACCATCCATTTGGCACGAATTCGCCCTCGATAGCTCAAAACTTGTTAAGGAATCCGGTTACTACGTTGTTTATGTTACAAACGGCTACATGACCCCAGAGGCTATTGACCAGTTTGATGGTGTCTTGGATGCTGCAAACGTTGACGTGAAGGCCTTTAATCAACAATTCTACTCCAAAATATGCAAAGCAAAGCTTGACAGAGTTCTTGAGAGTGTTGAGTATATGCACAAGAAGGGAATATTCCTTGAGCTTACATACCTCATAATTCCCGGAGAAAACGACAGCAGAGAGGAGCTGAAGGATTTTGCAGAGTGGGTTGTCTCCATAAGCAAAAGAATTCCCGTCCACTTTTCGAGATTTCACCCTGACTACAAGATGCTGGACAAACCGAGGACGCCGGTGGAGAAAATTGAAGAAGCAGTAGAGGTTGCAAAGGATGTAGGAGTTGAATACGTCTATGCTGGCAACGTGTGGGGGCACAGATATGAGAATACCTACTGTCCAAACTGCGGAGAGCTGTTGATTGAAAGGGAAGGATTTTATATCTACAATATAAATCTGACGAAAGATAAGCCTCCCAAATGTCCCAACTGCGGTTATGCTCAGAACATAATCCTCTGAACATTTCTATAAACTTTTTCGTAGTCGTATGTGCACTCTACAACGTTTCCCACAAGCATTCCCTCAAGTTTTCTCGGGTTAAAGGGTTTTCTACCCCCGTAGACAATCAGCGTGTCGCAGGGAACTGACTCTCCGGCAATCTCTACCCTCTCAACTCTTTTGCTCCCGTAAACCTCAACGGGTTCTTCGGAATGCAGAACTTCCACTTCGTAATCCTTTCTGGTCAAATGATTCTCAATGGCACTGACAATTCGTTCATCTTTCCTTGAAAGAATCAAAACTCTCTTTCCAACTCTCTTACCATCGGCAAGCAACCTGATGGCAGTTTCAAGGGTGTATATCCCTGCGAGTCTTTTACCGTAAACCTCTGATGCGGCAGGCGTCAAGTCTACAGCCCCTGTGCAAACAAAAACTTCCTTCTCCTCTTTTTTCTCCACACCCCTATCAGATACTATCCGTAAGGGATTAGTAGAAGCCACAAATCCTCTCACGACATCAACTTGACTCTCCTCTATTCTCTCGATGAACTTTTCATATAGCTCTCTCAGCTCCTCAATTCGTGCAAAGACTGCAAACTCTCCACCCTTTCCCTTCAAATCGTAAACTGTAGCCTTAACCCCTTCTTCCAACAGCTTTTCTGCAACCGTCAGACTTGCATAACCCGCTCCGATTATGGCTACCATATGATCTCACTCCCTTCCATCTCCTTTTTCACTTTGCCCTCACGTTCCTCGATCAGCTTAAAGATGTCAGCATGACACTTGCAGCAATCCATTCCTGCCCATGTGAGGTGTCTAACAGTATCAAAGCATGCACCCTCTTCCAAAGCCTTCAGAATTTCTGCCTTGCTTACCATGTTGCACACACATATAATCTCTCCAAAATCCTTATTTTCGGCAATAGCTTCTTTAAGCTCCTCATCCGACATCTCAGCAGTCCTTCTCCATTCCGGTTTTCTGATTTCTTCCTTTCTTTCCAGCTTCAGAACAGATGAGAGCATCTCTATTACCATCTCCGCGATGGCTGGAGCTGCTGTCAGTCCAGGACTTTGTATTCCAGCAACGTTGATGAAACCTTCAACAGGCTGATTGATCACGAAATCTCTGCCAGCTATTGACCTTAGACCAGCATAAAATGCAACAACCCCTTCTGGTTTTCTTCTGAATAGCGGTGAGAACTTCTCCATAATTCCCATAACTTCCCTCTTCTTCACCGATGTGTCCTCCTTGCTGTCAACATCTATCAGATTCGGGCCCCAAATGGGTTTACCGTCAAATCCTATTAGAGCACCGCCACCTTTGGTCCTCTTGTTCGGCTTAAGGGGGATGGCAACGACCAGATGGTTGGAAAAACCCCTCTCCTCAAAAACTACGTGGGTGCCCTTACCGGGAGTTATCTCCATGTCATATCCAACCATTTTCGCGATGTCATCGGCATACAGACCAGCACAGTTTATGACACACTTTGCCTCAAAATCACCCTTTGTGGTTTTTACAACAAACCCCTCTCCTTTCCTTTCGATGCCTGTCACTTCACAATCGTAGTGGAATTCTACACCGTTGGCTTTGGCAAATCTCATTGCACAGGCTGTCATCTCCACTGGATTTACCACTCCAGCAGTTGGCAAGAACAAGCCACCCCATATATCTCTTCTGATGTTGGGCACCATCTCGAGAATTTTTTTCCTGCTCAACCTTCCGGATTTAACCCCATTTACCTTGAAGTATAGCTGAATGAGCGGTATGGCGAGGAAGGTTATGAAGTTGGTTGCTACAAGAATTAGCCCAACCCTTTTGAAGGTGAATCCAAGTTCATCAGCCTCTTCATCCATCATTGCATTTCCCTTAAGGCACAGCTTGCTCTTCAGTGAACCAAAGGGAAGCTGTAGCGGATGTATGATTCCAGAACACCCCTTTGTTTGATCCAAACCTGCTCCTGACTTCCTCTCAACAACAACCACGTCCAGCTTGTATTTTGATAGCTCCTTGGCTATAAAGCTACCAGTTACACCAGCACCAACAATTAGCACGTCCTTCACGCCTCCTGTGTGTTGAAAATTATTAATAAAATTTTCACTTCAAAAAGAATAAAAAGTCAGACGATAAAATCACCGCATGTTCCGGAAGGGCTTGGCATACAGCTTCCCTATCGTCCTTGCCTACCTTCCAGTGGCCTTTACCTTTGCAATGGTAGCAAAAAATCTCGGTTTTAGCAGTTTGGAAACGCTGCTTGCATCAATCCTAATCTTTGCCGGGGCAAGCCAGTTCGCCCTTATAACTCTGAGTGGTAAATCCATCTTTACCGCAATTCCCGTTCCCTTACTACTCAATCTAAGACATATCGTTTACAGCTCCATTATTTCTAAGAGTTACAGGCTGAGAATGCCCTACATTTCAGCTTTCGGACTCACTGATGAGGTTTTTGCAACCTCTGTAAATTTGAAGGAGAATGAAAGGTTTTTGATTGGGCTTGAGGTTGGGGCTTACTCTGCATGGGTGGGAGGGACAGCCATTGGGGTTTTTGCAGGCTCAGCATTTCTTCTCGATGACAGAATTTCCTCAGCCCTCGTTTTCTCTCTTTCCGCCCTTTTTCTCGTCCTGCTGCTACCCAATTTGAAGGAAAGACATCTAAGAGCGGCTTTTGGTGGTGGAGTTGTAGCCTTAGCCTTTCATCTCGTAAATTTAAGCTCTCTCGGCATCATTGTGGCGGCGATAGCTGGCCCATTACTTGCGGGGTGGAGAAATGATTGAGATTGCAATCTTCATCGTTGCTCTGGGGACTTACCTGATGAGGTTCTTGCCAATGAAGTTTAATTTCGGAGATTCCGAAAGTTCAAAGGAGTTCTTCACCCTGTCTTCGACATCAATCATCTCTGCTCTGTTTGTCACTTCAACATTCACTTTCGAACCTCATGAACTTTCGGTAAGACTTTTAGCCCTAATTCTGACAGCCTTAGCATATTACAAATCGAGGAATTTTGGAATTTCGATAATAGCAGCAGTTCTGGCTTATCTCTTTAT
Organism: Archaeoglobi archaeon; assembly: GCA_029259345.1. Taxonomy (GTDB): domain Archaea; phylum Halobacteriota; class Archaeoglobi; order Archaeoglobales; family Archaeoglobaceae; genus Archaeoglobus. The sequence continues at coordinate 5,613 of JAPDIX010000038.1, read as the reverse complement.
CAAAGAGGTTGCGAAAAATTTTAATCTTTTATGTTTAGGATAAACCGATGTTGAAATCCAAAGACGGTCTAAGCCTTTATTTTAGAAGATGGGATGTTGAGAACCCAAAAGCTGCAATTTGCCTTGTTCACGGACTTGGTGAGCATTGTGGCAGGTACGAGCATGTGGCAAAATTCTTCAACGAGCACGGTTTTTCTTTTGCAGCCTTCGATTTAAGAGGACATGGCAGATCAGAGGGGAAGAGGGGGCATGCAGATTATGATTTGCTGATGGATGATATCCAGATTTTCCTCGATAACTGCAACTATGAATGTCCGAAAATTATCTACGGCCACAGCATGGGTGGAAATCTTACTCTCAATTTCCTTCTAAGAAGGAGCTCTGACTTGACTGGTGGGATAATCTCTGCACCCTTCCTTGCATTGCCAAAAGATCTTTCTAAACCAATATACTTCATCCTGAAAGTTTTCAACGCTATCGCACCCTCCTTTACTTTCTCAAACGGTATAGACCCGAGACTCATTAGCAGAGATGAGAAAGTTGTCAGGAATTACATTAACGACCCGCTTGTCCATAACAAGATTTCCGCCAAATTCATTCTTGAGTCCTTGAATGCCGGAAAATGGGCGTTAATGAATGCAGATAAGCTCAAAAAGCCCATACTGCTAATTCATGGAAATGCGGACAAAATAACCTCTTACGAGGCAAGCAAAAGATTTGCTGAGAGGGCAGGAAAATACTGCAAATTTGTAACTTACGACGGGTTCTATCATGAACCTCACAATGAAACTGAGAAGGAAATCGTTTTATCAGACATGTTGAGGTGGGTTGAAGAGGTGATTTGATGTACTTTCTGGGCATAGATGCTGGGACTACTGGCGTTAATGTTGGAGTTTACGATCTGGAAGGCAATCTTATTGCAAAAAGTTATTCAGAATTTGAGACATACTATCCAAAACCGGGCTGGGTTGAGCAAGACGCGGAACACTGGTGGAACAGCGTAGTAGACGCTTGCAGGCAGGCGGTTAAAATTGCAAATGCTGAAGATAGTATTGCAGCCATCTCTATAGCAAATCAGAGGGAGACTGTGGTTCCAGTTGGTAAAGACGGTGAACCTGTTACCAGAGCGATAGTCTGGCAGGACAGGAGGTGTGTTGAGGAGGTTGAGCTTGTCAGAGAGAAGATTGGAGAAGAAAGTGTTGCGAGGATTACAGGCTTAAAACCCGATCCGTACTTTTCATTGCCAAAAATACTTTGGTGGATGAGATATCAACCTGAGGTTATCGAAAAAAGCTGGAAATTGATGCTCGTTCACGATTACCTTGTTTACAAGCTTACTGGAGAAGTGGTTACCGACTACTCCAACGCTTCGAGGACTATGCTGATGGATTTAAAGTCAAGGAGATGGTCGGATGAGATAGCATCTGCCTTTGATTTTGACCTCTCATTAATGCCAGATTTAGTGAATTCAGGAGAGTTTGTTGGGGGGACAAGGGGAAATATAGCGGAAAAGCTGGGCATCAATTGCAAGCCGCTTGTTGTTGCCGGGGGAGGGGATCAGCAATGCTCTGCCCTCGCTCAGGGGGTTGTTGAGGAGGGCAGTGTAAAATCTACAACTGGAACCGGGACCTTCATGGTTGCTCCGGTTGAGAGTGTTAAGGATTACGGAGAGATCATTTACTCCTCCCACGTTTTGCCGGGAGTGAACGTTGGCGAAGTGAGCATTTTTACGACAGGAAGCCTTCTTTCATGGGTAAAGAAGTCGTTTTACCATGGAGAGGGGTATGAAGTGGTAAACGCAGAGGCTGAAGAGTCAGGGATAGGAGCGAGAGGGCTCTTCATACTCCCGTTCTTTTCAGGTGCGGGCTGTCCACACTGGAAGTCAAATGCGAGGGGAATAATTTGCGGTTTAACCCTCGCTCATTCAAGGGGCGACATAGCGAGAGCTGTCATGGAGGCTGTAGCTTTTGAAGTTAGAACCAACGTGGAAATTATGGAGAGGATAGGTGTTGAAGTGGAGGAACTTAGACTCGATGGTGGTGCGGCTAACAGCGGGCTTTGGAACCAGATTTTCGCGGATGTTACAGGAAGGAGATGTTTGGTTTCATCAGACGTTGAGGCGACGGCAAGAGGGGCGGCGATACTTGCAGCCTCTGGAAGCGAGTATTTTGCAGGTATTGAAGATGTTCTGAATGTTTTTCTGCCAGAGTTTACTGAAGTCAACCCGATTGATGAGAACAGGCGTTTTTACGAGAATGTTTACAGAGAATTCGTGAGAATTAGAGATAGCTACCTTAAGTCGATGGAATAGTTTTATTACCCTCACCCCTCCACATCTCGAATGGAATAACTTGTGGGGGGGTAGCTTGCCAGTCCTGCTCGTTGTCGTGGATGGACTATCTGATAGGCCTGTTGACGGAAAAACTCCTTTAAGCGTTGCGAACAAGCCAAACTTTGACAGATTGGCTGAGATGGGAATTAACGGAATAATGGATACCATTGCCCCGGGGATCAGACCGGGAAGTGATACAAGCCATCTTGCACTGCTGGGTTACGATCCTTACAGATATTACTCTGGTAGGGGCCCAATAGAGGCGGCAGGTGTTGGAATTGAGGTTAAACCCGGTGATATCGCCTTCAGGATAAACTTTGCTACTGTTGAGGGCGAGGGTAAAATCTTCGACAAGGTTGTGGTGGACAGAAGGGCAGGTAGGATTGAAAACACAGAGGAGCTTATTGAGGCGATAAGGAATAAAGTAAGGCTGCCAGTGGAGTTTCTGATCGAGAAGGGAACAGGTCATAGAGCAGCTATTGTTTTCAGGGGAGAAAACCTCTCAGAAAAAGTTTCAGACACCGATCCCAAGGCCGTGGGTAAGAAGGTGAAAAAATGCACGGCCTTGAGTGAGGAGGAGGGGGCTAAGAGGTTGGCTGAAATTGTGAACGAGTTTATGCAGAAAGCTCATGAAGTTCTCGATGAGCACCCTTTAAACAAAGAGAGGGCTGATAAGGGACTTCCAAAAGCAAACGCCCTCCTCTTGAGAGGTGCAGGAAAAATGCCTCACGTTCCCAGCTTTGAAGAGAGGTTCGGGTTGAAACTATGTGTTATAACAGCCACCGCCTTGATAAAGGGTGTTGGCAAGATCGTTGGAGCTGATGTTGTCACTCCTGAGGGTGCAACCGGAAACAAGAACACAGACCTTGAAGCCAAGTTCAGGGCTGCAAAAAATGCCCTTAAAAGCCATGACGTAATTCTACTACACATAAAAGCCACCGATGAACTCGGACATGATGGAGACTTTGATGGCAAAAGGAAGTTTATAGAGAAGCTTGACGAAAGAATTTCAACCCTTTTCGACCTCAACTTCTCAGAAACCTGCCTCATTGTAACTGCTGACCACTCCACTCCAGTTAAGGTTAAAGACCACACAGCAGATCCCGTTCCCGTAATCATCGTCCACGAGGATGTCAGGAGAGACGAGGTGGAGAGCTTCTCAGAATTCGAAGCCTACAAGGGAGGGCTGTGCAGGATAAGAGGCATGGATTTGCTGAACATCGCCTTCGACCTTCTAAACATTGCAAAGAAGTTTGGCGCCTGATTTGCCAGTGTGTAATTTCTCTTTTGAAGGTTAGATTTAATATTATTTTAAATTTCCCCCTCTTTATGAAATCACTGGCGCCATTGGCGCTCATTCTTACAGCTATAGCAGTGATCATCCCTACAGAGGGAGCCGTGAATATCTACATTGACAAAGATTTTGTCAATCTTGGTGACTCTGTAAGAATTTATGTTTCAATTGACGAAGCGACAAACAAACCCTTTGAAATTCTGGTAGTATGTCAGGAAAATGCATACAAGCTCTGCGAGGGTGAAGGAGAAAGTCTAACTTCGACATGCGGAACAACTGAATGGATATTTGAGATTCCAGAAAACTGGAAGGACGGAACTTGTCTTGTGAAAGTACTGGTTAATGATACAGAGCCAATTGAGTATTTTGAGGAGTTTGAGGTTGTCAAACCTAAGATATTAAACCTCGAAATCCCTGAACTGGTTTATCAAGGGAAAACAAGAATAAGAGCAACACTAGAAACTGCAAACCCCAGTGAAACTTTTTTGGGGATTAGAATTCTGGCCAAAAATACCGATGTGGTTGCAGTTAAAAATCTGGAGGTTGCAAATAAAGTTGATGATACGATATATGAGGTGAACATAGACCTGAACCTTAGACAAGGTTACGAGCTCAGTCACGACATCTCTGACGTTATACAGCCAGGGGAATATCTTATGGATGTTCTTCTGAAGTTTGGTGGAAAGGTTTGGGATTCGAGGTCTGTTGTTGTGCAGATTTCAAAACCTACACTAAATGTGGATGTTTCAGATGAGATTATCTTAGGAAACCCAATTGTGGTAAGAATAGAGAGCAATAGGGTTTACGATTATGGCTATGATGGTATTCTGGTGACATTGGTGGGTACGAACTATGTTGTGGCAAAGAAAGCATATCTCGACGAGGACGGAAGAGCTGCTGTCCAATTCGAAAGTGCGGTACTTAGCGAGGGGAAGTATGCGATTTACGTTAGAGACACCAGCCTGACAACTACAATCTCTGCAAAATCACTTGCAGTAGATTACTATGATCTTGACCCAAACTACTACTACTCAAAAATTCTGCAGGCACATGATGATATGCTCGTTAAAAAAGAAATATGGCTGACTAGCGGGAGTGAAGATGAGGCAGAGTACGTTAGATTACACTTCAACCCGCGAAGCTATGAAGTGCCACCCAATTCAACGGTTAGCTTTAACATCACCGCTGATTCAAAAAGAGTCAGTTCCTACAAATTTTCAGTATCTCTTGCAATGTCAGAGAACGTTGCAGAGATAGTTTCTGTTGAACTTCCAGATTGGGCATCCACAATAGACCGTTACGTGTCCACGAGCTATGCAATGCTACATGCAGCTAAATTTGGTAATGAGACGGAGATCGGCAAAAACTTAACCCTTGCTACATTAACACTCCGGACGAAAAAGCCGGGAGTAGTTGCTCTGAACATACATGATGCAAAAGTCTATAGCTCGGATGGAGAGCAGCTAAACCTCAAAACTTACAGAGCCTATCTGACGGTGTCGGAAGAAGTGACTGCTGTTGAAGAAGAGGCTACAAAAGAGTCTAATGAAATCACCCCGGCTGAATCCACTCTTGCAGAAAAAACGGAATACGCTACAACCACAACCACCGCGGTTACCACAACTACTGTCACTCCTGTAACTACAACCACCGTCACTCAGGCTGAGTCGAATGTTCAAACAACGTCAGAACAAGGGATTACAATCGACTACATAAAGGTGATCATGTTCACCGCGATATTTTCTGCAATATTCTTGGCTGTGAAACAGTTGATAAGTAAACGGTTAAAGGAAAAGTAGCTAAACGCTAATCAACCTTTTCCAGTTTCGCCTCACCAAGCCCTATCCACATTATCCTGAATCCAAATGCAGGAATCGCGCTCTCTCCCAAACTGTATTTCTCCAGAATGGTCTTCAGCTCATCAACAGTTGATGGATTTGCCCTTTTAATCTCCTCTCTGATTTTCTCGAAAAGCTCCTTTTTCACC